>JANOLC010000308.1:0-6828 GCA_031419575.1 Burkholderiales bacterium
CTACGGCATGTGTGGCCGCGCCTATTCGCCACGTTTTTTATGGATGTGGCCCAATGCGCGCATTTCGGTCATGGGCGGCGAGCAGGCGGCCAGTGTGTTGGCCACCGTGCGACGCGACGGCATTGAAGGCAAGGGCGGTGCTTGGAGCGTGGAAGAAGAAGAAGCCTTTAAAGCGCCCATCCGCAACCAGTATGAAGAGCAGGGCCACCCCTACTTCGCCACGGCCCGCTTGTGGGACGACGGTGTAATTGACCCTGCCGACACGCGCCGGGTGCTAGCCCTGGGCTTAAGTGCCTCATTGAATGCGCCGATTCCGGAGACTAAATTTGGTGTTTTTCGCATGTAATGTGTATACTTTTTAAAATTCATACACATTTTTGAGAAAAACATGCGAACTAATATCGTGATTGATGATAAGTTGATGGCTGCAGCGATGGACGCGGGTGGCTTTAAAACCAAACGTGAGGCCGTGGAAGAAGGCTTGCGCATGATCAAGCGACGCAAGGCCTACGACAACTTGTTAGCCGCGCGGGGCACCCTGCATTGGGACGACTCCGACGAGCATTGGGCCCAAGTCCGGGCCGAGCGCGGCATCACTGCCGCCGCTCCCAGTGTGCAAGAGCCAGTACCCGAGTACCCGGCCCCCACGCCAAACACAGTCACGAAGGCAATCAAAGCCACCACGCCCGGTAAATCAACCAAGGGCAAGACATCGTGATTCTGGTGGACTCCAGCGTCTGGATTGACTTCTTTCGCGGCACGGTCAATTCGCAAACCGCCCAGCTGGTCGCCTTGCTGCAAGGCGAACGAGTGACGGTGGATGTGGGTGTTGCGGATTTGGTGGTATTTGAAGTGATGCGAGGTTTTAGCACCCCAAAAGCCCAAGCCAGCGCCAAGCGCTTGTTGCTGGATTTGCAGATTGTGGAAATTGGCGGTCTGGAAAACGCCTTGCAGGCCGCTGCGCATTGCGTGGCATTGCGGGCCAAGGGCTATACCATCAGCAGCCCCATCGACGTGTTGCTGGCCAGCTACTGCATCACCCACGACCACATGCTGTTGCACCGAGATGCGGACTTTGACGTGATGCAAACCTTGCGGGGCTTGAGCACATGGGCGCAGTGAGCCAGTTCGATCTGTCCAGCCTCATTGCCCTGGCCGCCGCTTTGGGCTGGGCCAGCGGTTTGCGCCTTTACGCCGTAGTGTTCATCACCGGCATGGCCGGTGGGCTGGGCTGGTTTCCTTTGCCAGATGGTCTGTCGGTTTTGCAGAATCCGCTAATCCTGATGGCCAGTGGTTTCATGTTGTTTGTCGAGTTCTTTGCCGACAAAATTCCGGGTCTTGATTCGGTGTGGGATCTGGTGCATTCGGTGATTCGCGTGCCGGCCGGTGCGGTGCTGGCTGCGGGTGTGTTCGGAGCGGACAGCACCACCATGGGCGTGCTGGCAGGTTTACTGGGGGGCTCCTTGGCGGCCACCTCATTCGCCACCAAAGCCACCACGCGAGCGGTGGTGAACACCTCGCCCGAACCGTTTTCCAACATCACCCTCAGCCTGTTTGAAGACGGGCTGGTGCTGGGTGCCCTGTGGCTGGCTACGCAGCATCCTTTACTGTTTGGTATGGCCTTGAGCGTTGTGCTGGTCATCAGCATCTGCTTGTTGGCTGTGCTGATGAAGTTTTTGAAGGTACTGTTCAAGCGAATCAAATCCTGGCTGGGCCGGGCAGACGCGACAGCAGAGGTACACCCGGATCCCAACCTCACCCAACTGCGATAACCGAGAAACCCCATGTTCAAAAAAATCCTGATTGCCAACCGAGGCGAAATTGCCTGCCGAGTCGCCGCCACGGCTGCAAAGTTAGCTATTAAAACCGTAGCTGTTTATTCAGACGCCGATGCCCGCGCCAAACACGTCAGCGTGTGTGATGAGTCGGTGCATATTGGTGGCAATGCCCCCAAAGACAGCTACCTGCGGTGGGAGCGCATCCTCCAGGCCGCCAAAGACACGGGCGCGCAGGCCATCCACCCGGGCTATGGGTTTTTGAGCGAGAACGAAGAGTTTGCGCAGGCCTGCGCCGATGCCGGGCTGGTCTTTATCGGCCCCACGCCGTCGGCCATCAAGGCGATGGGGCTCAAGGCAGAGTCCAAGCAGTTGATGGAGAAGGCTGGCGTGCCGCTGGTGCCCGGCTACCACGGTGCCGACCAAGACCCGGCCCTGTTGCAGCGCGAGGCCGATGCCATTGGGTACCCCGTGCTGATCAAAGCCAGCGCGGGCGGTGGCGGCAAGGGCATGCGAGCGGTGGACAAGTCGGCTGATTTTTCTGCGGCGTTGGCCAGTTGCAAACGCGAAGCCATCAATAGCTTTGGCGACGATGCGGTGCTGATCGAAAAGTACGTGCAGCGCCCACGTCATATCGAAATTCAGGTCTTTGGCGATGCGCAGGGTAACTACGTCTATCTGTTCGAGCGCGATTGTTCGGTGCAGCGGCGCCATCAAAAGGTGCTGGAAGAAGCACCTGCGCCGGGCTTGGCCGAGGCGTTGCGCCAGCAAATGGGCGAGGCGGCCGTGGCGGCAGCGCGCGCTGTGGACTATGTGGGGGCCGGTACGGTGGAGTTCATCGTTGAGCAAAAGCCCGATGGAACCATGACCTTCTTCTTCATGGAGATGAATACCCGGCTGCAAGTCGAGCATCCAGTCACGGAAGCCATCACCGGGCTGGACCTGGTGGAGTGGCAATTGCGCGTGGCCTGTGGCGAAACCTTGCCTTTGCGCCAGGACGAATTGCGCATGAATGGCCACGCCATTGAAGCACGTATTTGCGCCGAAAACCCGGACAAAAACTTCCTGCCCGCCACCGGCACCTTGCAGGTGTATGGCCTGCCGGAGTGCGTGAGCTTTGAGCGCGCCGACGCCGGGGTGCGCGTGGACTCCGGTGTGCGGGCAGGCGACACCATCTCGCCGTATTACGACTCCATGGTGGCCAAGCTGATCGTGCATGGTGCCACCCGTGATGAGGCGCTGGCCCGCATGGATGCGGCACTGGCGCAAACGCATATTGTGGGTCTCAACACCAACGTTCAGTTTCTGCGCCATGTGGTTGCCAGCGCCTCATTTGCCAACGCAGATCTGGACACGGCCCTCATCCCGCGTGAGGCAGCGGTGCTGTTCAATCAGGAAAAGGTCGGGCTGCCCATGGCGGTAGCGGGTGCGGTTGCACAAACCCTGTCGCAAGAGCGTGATCAGACTGTGGCCTTGGAGGGCACTCGCTGGATTGACCCGTGGTCACGTCGCGACGGCTGGCGTTCCAGTGGCTTGGCCACGAGACGTTTTGACTTTGAGTTTCATGGCGAAGCGGTAACCGCCAATCTCACCTACCTGCACGATGGCGCAACCCAGCTCAAAGTGGGCGATCAGTCGGGCGTGCTTAGTTTTGAGACATTGAACAGCAGTATTGACGTGACCTTTGGTGGAACGCGCTTATTGCTTGATTTGTATCAAAAAGGGGATGTAGTCCACGTATTCAGTGGACTGGGCGCTACAAAAATAGTAGTAACTGACGTCCTTGCCCATGCGGGCGATGGCCAAGCCGATGTGGGGCGCTTGACGGCTCCCATGCCGGGCAAGGTGGTCTCTTTCGCAGTCAAAGCCGGTGACAAAGTCGTTCGTGGCCAGGCGCTGGCCATCATGGATGCGATGAAAATGGAGCACACGATTGCGGCCCCGGCTGACGGCACCGTGGCCGAGCTGTTGTTTGCGCCCGGTGACCAGGTGACGGAAGGTGCCGAGTTGCTCAAAATCCGAACTATTTCCCCATGAAAGTCAGTTTTTGTTGTGCCGACACCAAGGCCGAACCCTGGTTGCAAGGGCTGAAATTTGCTTTGCCCCATGCCGAAGTCGAGCTTTGGCAGCCCGGCGCGGCACCCGCCGACTACGCCGTGGTGTGGGCGCCACCCCAGCAGTTTCTGGATGAACAATGTCCGGCAGACGGATTCGGTCAAGTCGTGGGGCTGAAAGCCATCTTCAACATCGGGGCCGGTGTGGATGCGTTGATGAAGCTGCAAATCCCGCCGTCCCTGAAGGTCGTGCGACTGGACGATGCCGGCATGTCGGTGCAGATGGCCGAGTACGTGTGCCACGCCCTGATTCGCCATTTTCGTGAATTTGACGGCTACGAGGCCGATGTCGCAAACGGCAAATGGTCTTACCGCAAGCCCCGCAGCCGCGCCGATTGCCCGGTCGGCATCATGGGGCTGGGTGTGTTGGGCGAGCGGGTCGCCAAGGCCGTGGCCCAATTTGATTTTCCAGTGATTGGCTGGAGCCGCACCGCCAAGCCCGTGGAGGGCGTGCGCGGCTACGCGGGTGCGGACGAGTTCGATGCGTTTCTGAAAGCCAGCCAAGTGCTGGTATGCCTGCTGCCTTTGACGGCCGACACGCGCGACATCATGCGCCGCGAAACCCTCTCAAAGCTTCAGCCCGGTGGCTACGTCATCAACGTCGCCCGAGGTGCACATTTGGTGGACGACGACCTGATCGCGTTGATCGACAGCGGCCACCTGGCGGGCGCTACGCTGGACGTGTTCCGCACTGAGCCCTTACCCGCCACGCACGCTTTCTGGAAACATCCGAAAATCACGGTCACGCCGCACACCTCCGCCCGCACCCTGCGCGAAGAAAGTGTTGCGCAAATTGCGCGGAAAATGCTGGCGCTGGAACGTGACGAGGCGATTGCGGGAGTGGTCGATCAAGTACGGGGCTATTGAGCCATCTACCATCATAATGATATTGAAAGAGTTGAAATGAGCTTCCCCTCTGTTGTGAAATTGGTTGATGTGGGCCCGCGTGATGGCCTGCAAAACGAAAAAGGCCTGGTGCCTGCCGCTATCAAGATTGAGCTGGTGCACCGGTTGCAGGCTGCGGGCCTGAAGGAGATCGAAGTGACCAGCTATGTGTCGCCCAAATGGGTGCCGCAGATGGGCGATAACGCAGAGGTGATGGCAGGCATTACGCGGGCTAGCGACGTGCGGTATTCGGTGCTCACGCCCAATCTCAAGGGCTTTGAAACGGCGGTGGCGGGGCCCCAGGAAACTTGGCCCGATGAAGTGGTGGTGTTCGCAGCGGCCAGCGAGGCTTTCAGCCACCGTAATATCAACTGCAGCATTGAAGAAAGCATTGAGCGGTTTCGCCCGGTCACCGAGGCCGCGCGCGCCAAGAGCATTGCCGTGCGGGGTGCCATTTCCTGCGCCGTCGGTTGCCCTTATGAGGGCGACGTTGCGCCGGAGCGGGTGGAGAGGGTGGCGCGGCTGATGTACGGTATTGGCGTGCAGCACGTGGGTGTGGCCGACACCATCGGCGTGGGCACGCCGGTCAAGGTGCAGCGGGCTATGGAGGCGGCGCTGAAGCATTACGGCATCAACGAGGTGTCAGGTCACTTCCACGACACCTATGGTCAGGCGCTGGCCAATACGCTGATCAGCTTGCAAATGGGCATCTGGCAGTTCGACACCTCCGTGGCGGGGCTGGGTGGTTGCCCGTATGCCAAGGGTGCGACCGGCAATGTGGCCACAGAAGACGTGGTCTATCTGCTTCACGGTATGGGCATAGCGACCGGCATTAACATGGACAAGCTCATCGATGCAGGGCAGTTCATCAGCGAATTCCTGGGCCGAAAACCCAACTCGCTGGCAGCCCAGGCGTTGTTGAACAAGCGGGCGGGTTGATTCATGGCGGTAGAGCTTGATGTAGTGTTGACTGCTATGAAAATGCTAGCTGACCGCGCCCATCTGGTGCGGACTACTGATGTGTTTGACGGTGATGTTGTGCCGTCACCCTGTGTTTCAGTCTGCAAGATGGACGAGGCCCGGTTGTATTGCCAGGGCTGCCTGCGCACGCTTGACGAACTGCGTGCCTGGAGCAAGCTTGACAATCCGGCCAAGCGGGCTGTCTGGCAATTGGTGGAGGGCCGCATGCCATGAAACACATCACGTTTTACTTTGACCCGATCTCCCCCTACGCCTACCTGGCGTTTGAAAAATTGCCGGAAGCCTTGATGGGTCACAGTTGCAGCGTGACTTACAAGCCTATTTTGTTTGCGGCACTGCTCAAGCACCACGGCCAGTTGGGGCCTGCCGAGATTGCGCCCAAGCGTGACTGGACTTACCGGCAGGTGCTGTGGCAGGCTCACACGCATGGCGTGGCGTTGCAGATGCCTGCCAGCCACCCGTTCAATCCACTGGGCTTGCTGCGTCTGGCCGTGGCGTGCTCCCCCGATGGTTTGCCCAATCGGTACGTCTGTGAAACGATTTTTCGGCATGCGTGGCTGGGTGGTGCGGAAGCGTCAGACACCACTCGCCTTGAAGGAGTGACCGCCCTGTTGAAGCCGGGGCGCGACCCACAAGACCCCTCGGTGAAGGCCCAGCTAAAAGCCCATACCGACGAAGCTGTTGCCCTGGGTCTGTTTGGCGTTCCTACGCTCGCTGTGGACGATAAATTCTTTTGGGGCTTTGATGCCTTGCCGATGCTGGCGGCTTATCTTGCGGAAGACCTCTGGTTTGCGACAACCTGGGACTCGGTTTCAGAGGTCGCACAGGGCATCAAACGCTGACGGTCAAAAATAATTTTGAGAAGCGTCAAGCAATTTTGACTCTGTCCCGGGCGGAAATTGTCTGTAAATGCGTCAATATTTCACATCGAGAAAATTAATTGTCGGGTTAACGCGTAGGTTGACAGATGGGGCGCTGATGCACGTAAGTTTGTGTAATTAATTCGTCAGAGTGACGTCAGTCGGTCACCCGATAGTCCGGCCCAGACATCTATTCAGATGTCACTGTTTAAC
>JANOLC010000309.1:0-1783 GCA_031419575.1 Burkholderiales bacterium
AAGCGTTTGTCAACTTCGCCTATGCCTCCTACAAAAAAGTGCGCGACGTGGCGGTGGCGCTGACTCAGCGTGCCTATGGCCGTGCGCCCTACAAGCTGTATTTCTTGGGCAGTTCCGAGGGTGGGCGCGAGGGCCTGACCATGGCACAGCGTTACCCCAATGATTTTGACGGCATCTTCAGCCGTGTGCCGGTCATCAACTGGACGGGCTTGCAACACGCGGGCAACCGCGCCGGTTTGGCCAGCGTGGGCGATGCCTGGTTACCGCGAGACAAGGTGGAACTGGTGCACAACGCCGTATTGGCTGCGTGTGATGAGCTTGATGGTTTGAAGGATGGCCTGATCGCCAACCCCGTCGCCTGCAAACAGCACTTTGATGTCACCAAACTGCAATGCAGCGCGACAAACAGCAATTCGTGCCTGAGCACCGCGCAAGTCAAGGCCGTGCAAACGCTGCATGCCAGCTACACATTTCCGTTTGCACTGGCCAATGGCGTGACCAGTTACCCCGGCTATGGCGTGTCGGGCGAGGGTGCACCCGCAGCCGGACCCACGGGCGGCTGGAGCGCCTGGTGGTCGGGCAGCAGCGCACCCACCCAGCCCGCCAAACCTGACAACGGTATTGCTTGGTTGTTTGGCAGCGGGGCTTTGCGTCATTTGGTGGTGCGTGAGCCCAACTTCGATGTTGCAAAGTATCAACCCGAGCTCTACCACACGCGGGTGTTGCAGGTGTCTGAATTGATGGATTCCACCAACCCCGATTTGTCGGCCTTTGCAGCCGGGGGCGGCAAGTTGATGATGCTGGAGCACATGGCCGACTATGCGCAAAGCCCGTATGCCGGTATTGGCTACTTTGAGTCCGTGGTGCAGCGCCTGGGGCGCGACAAAACAAGCCAGTTTGCCCGTCTGTATACCCTGCCGGGCGTTGACCACGTGGGCAATGGTGCCCCCGCCAATGTGGATGCGCTTACCGTTTTGACCGACTGGGTGGAACGCGGCCGTGGGCCTGCCAGCCTGACGGCGTTGGAGCAAGAGCTCAAAGCCCCGTTTGCCACCACCCGCGAATTACCACTGTGCGAGTGGCCCACCTGGCCGCGTTACCGCAGTGGTGATGCCAAAGTGTCAACCTCATTTGAATGTGTGAAATGAAAGTAACAGTGCAAGTTAAACAAGGAAGCTCTCATGTCCCTCGATAAACCCTACCTTGATGTGCCCGGCACCACGATTTTTGATGCTGAGCAATCCCGTCTTGGTTACCACCTTAACCAGTTCTGCATGTCACTCATGAAGGGCCCCAATCGCGAACGGTTCAAGGCTAACGAGCGTGCCTATCTGGATGAATGGCCCATGACCGAAGAGCAAAAAGTAGGGGTCCTCACGCGCGACCTGAATCGCTGCATTGCCGTAGGTGGCAACATTTATTTCCTGGCCAAAATTGGTGCCACCGATGGTAAAAGTTTTCAGCAAATGGCGGGCAGCATGACGGGTATGACTGAAATCGAGTACCGCGACATGATGATTGGCGGTGGCCGCTCTGCCAACGGCAACCGCGTAGTTGGCGAAGACGGCGATGCGCAGGCCCAACATCAACCCCAGGGCCGTGCAGGCCAGAAAGTGAATGCCTGACCATGGCCAAAATTACCGCATCCGTTTACACCTCGCACGTGCCCGCCATTGGTGCTGCGCTAGACCTTGGCAAATCTGGTGAACCGTATTGGCAGCCAGTTTTTCAGGGCTACGAGTACTCCAAACAATGGATGAAAGACAACAAGCCCGATGTGATT
>JANOLC010000310.1:0-3567 GCA_031419575.1 Burkholderiales bacterium
TTGACGCGCAAGGCCACGTTGTGTTGCAGTTCTTTTTGCAGGCGGTCCCAGATCTGGCGGCTGGTGACGTACTTGCCCTCACGGCCGGCCAGTGGGCTGGTGTTGACGCAGAAGTTCATGGTCAGCGTCGGCTCATCCACCTTCAGCATCGGCAAAGGCATGGGGGTGGTCGGATCGGTGATGGTGACCATGAACTTCTGCGTCAACTCCAGCCCGCTGGCCGGCCGTGAAGGCAAATACGTCACCAGCCGCCAGATCTGGGACCGCCTGCAAAAAGAGCTCCAACACAACGTGGCCTTGCGCGTTAAGGAAACTGACGAAGAAGGCATTTTTGAAGTGATGGGCCGTGGTGAGTTACACCTGACCATCTTGCTGGAAAACATGCGTCGTGAAGGCTATGAGCTGGCCGTGAGCAAGCCACGTGTGGTGTTCAAAGAAGTTGACGGTGAGAAGCATGAGCCTATCGAAATGGTGACGGCTGACATTGAAGACCAGCACCAGGGTGGCGTGATGCAGGCCTTGGGCGAGCGCAAGGGCGAGCTGGTGAACATGGAGCCGGACGGCCGCGGTCGTGTGCGCCTTGAATATCGTATTCCAGCGCGGGGACTGATTGGTTTTACCAATGAATTTTTGAATTTGACCCGTGGTACGGGCCTGATCTCCAACATCTTTGATGGCTATGAGGCGCACAAAGGTGAGATCGGTGGCCGTAAAAACGGCGTACTGATTTCTATGGATGCCGGTGAAATTTTCACCTACGCTCTGGGCAAGCTGGACGACCGAGGCCGCATGTTTGTGCGCGCCAATGACCCTGTGTACGAAGGCATGATTGTGGGCATCCACAGCCGTGACAACGATCTGGTTGTGAATGCCACGCGCACCAAACAGCTCACCAATTTCCGCGTGTCCGGTAAAGAGGACGCAATCAAGATCACGCCGCCGATTGAATGCACGCTGGAGTACGGTGTGGAATTCATTGAGGACGATGAGCTGGTCGAGATCACACCCAAGTCGATTCGCCTGCGCAAACGTCACCTGACCGAGAGCGAGCGCAAGCGCGCTGGTCGCTGAAAGCAGCCGCCCCCACGGTTCGCGACGTTCAACCACCCAGGCCGTGAAACTTAGCCTTGAAGCTCAGTCATAACCAAGCCGTCTTCGTGATGGTGCTGGTGGCCTTGTTGTGGTCCATCGCAGGGGTGATCACGCGTCACTTGGAGGCGGCTCGCAGTTTTGAGGTGACGTTCTGGCGCAGTCTGTTCACCGTGCTGGCGCTGCTGCTCATTTTGCCGGTAGTGCAGGGCAGGGACGTGTTCCGCAAAATGCGGTCGGGGGGCGTCATGCTGTGGGTCAGTGGCGTGTGTTGGTGCGGCATGTTCACCTTTTTCATGCTGGCGCTCACCATGACCAGTACCGCCAACGTGCTCGTCACTCTGGCGCTGGCTCCCTTGCTGACGGCGTTGGCAGCGCGTGTTTTCATCGGCCACCAAATCCCGGCACGCACTTGGGTCGCCATCGTTGTAGCGGGCTGCGGCATTGTGTACATGTTCGGGAGCCAGGTCAGTGCTGGCGTGAGTCTGGCGGGCACTCTGATTGCATTGTGCGTGCCCATTTCGGGTGCTGCCAATTGGACAGTCACGCAGCACGCCCATGCCAAGGGGCACGATGTGGACCTGATGCCCGCCGTGCTGATTGGGGCCGTGTTGTCTTGCCTGGTGACTTTACCGCTGGCCTATCCTTTCAAAGCGTCTGCCCACGACCTGGGCTTGCTGGCCGTGCTGGGTGTTTTTCAGCTCGCTATTCCGTCTGCGCTGGCCGTCTTGTGCGCCAAAGTACTCAAAGCACCGGAGTTGTCCTTACTGGGTTTGCTGGAGGTCATTTTTGGCATACTGCTGGCCTGGGTGGGGGCAAACGAAGTACCCGGCTCTACCGTGTTGACCGGTGGGGCGCTGGTGATTGGCGCTTTGGCGATCAACGAGCTGATCGGTTGGAAGGAGCGGCGGTAGCTTTGGCATACCCAACGCGTTTCACATTGCAATGACAGAGGAAATGAGCCATGGCACTTGATGCTTCGACGGATCACGTGGTGTCTGAAATTTGCGGTGAGGTTGGTTGTATAACTTTGAACCGGCCGGGTGCACTCAATGCCTTGTCACTGCCGATGATTCGGGCCATCACGCATAGTTTGCTTGAATGGCAGGGTCACGATCAGGTCAGGGCCGTGGCGTTTCGCGGGATGAGCAAGGACACAAGTTCACCTTCAGGCAGTCGCCCATTTGGTTCTTTTTGTGCAGGCGGTGACATCCGGTTTTTTCATCAGGCAGCGCTATCGGGCAACCCCGAGCTGGAAGACTTCTTCACCGAGGAATACGCGCTCAATCACTTGATTCATACCTACGCCAAGCCCACGATTTCCTTTCTGGATGGCATCGTCATGGGGGGTGGCATGGGCCTGGCCCAAGGCACACAAATTCGCATCGTCACTGAGCACACCAAGATGGCCATGCCGGAGACGCACATCGGCTTGTTCCCCGATGTAGGGGGCGGATACTTTCTGAGCCGTTGCCCCGGACATGTAGGCGAATGGCTGGCATTGACCGGCGTGCAGATCAGTGCGGATGACGCCATTCGTTTTAGCCTGGCGGATATCCGCATGAATGCAAGCCAATTGCAGGCTGCCTGGGCCGCGTTGGGCGAGTTAAACCTGAATAATCCATCCGCGCTGGATACTTGGTCCGCTATGTATTCAATAGCCAACTATGTATATTTGACGGGGACTACAGGCCATTTTGATGCCTATTTTTCGCTGGAGTCGGTATCAGACATTGTCAGTGCGCTTGAAGCCGACACGAATACCGCGACCCGCGAAGCCACACAGCAGGCACTTCAACAGCTACGCAAAGCATCGCCCCTGATGCTGCACGTCACGCTGGCGCAAATTCGTCGTGCTCGCACCATGACACTGGCCGACGACCTGCGTATGGAGCGCGACTTGGTGCATCGTTGTTTTACGCTGCGTCCGGGGTCAGCCAGTGAGACGGTGGAAGGCATTCGGGCGCTGGCGGTGGACAAAGACCGCAGTCCCCGTTGGAATCCGGCACGTATTGAGGATGTCACGCCAGAGATGGTGGCCTCCTTTTTTGCAAGCCCTTGGGCCAAGGGCACCCATCCGCTGCGAGACTTGACTTAGCGGCTGCGGGACTTCATCGCCCGATCTACTTCCCGCTTGCCCTCGCGGTCCTTGATGGTGTCGCGCTTGTCGTGTTCGGCCTTGCCCTTGGCCAAGGCGATTTCGCACTTCACTTTGCCGCCCTTCCAGTGCAGATTCAGCGGCACCAGCGTATAGCCTTTTTGCTCCACCTTGATGCTCAGGCGTTTGATTTCTTCCTTGTGAAGCAATAGTTTTTTGGTGCGCACCTTGTCCGGTGTGATGTGGGTGGATGCCGTGCCCAACGGGTTGATTTGCAAGCCGATGATGTACATCTCGCGCTCGCGGATCACGACATAGCCATCGGTCAACTGCACCTTGCCCTCGCGCAGAGACTTCACTTCCCAGCCTTCGAGCACCAG
>JANOLC010000311.1:0-2516 GCA_031419575.1 Burkholderiales bacterium
CTGCGCTGCCCCCCGACGCAGTCCTCGCTCCTTGCGAGGGTCCGGCGGTGCGCATGCCACCGCCGACGTATGCCCCGCCGCGCGCGCCGGCATGGTGGCCGGGCAGGAAGGCAACGAGGTCCTCGACGACGCACACCGGGCCCACGCCGGGTCCACCACCACCGTGGGGGATACAAAAGGTCTTGTGCAAGTTGAGATGACTCACGTCGCCACCAAATTCACCGGGTGCGGCCACGCCGACCAGGGCGTTCATGTTGGCACCGTCCACATAGACGCGCCCGCCGTGGCTGTGCACCAGGGCGCACAGCTCTGTCACACTGGTCTCAAACACGCCGTGGGTGCTGGGGTAGGTGATCATCACCGCGGCAAGTTGTGAGCTGTATTGCTCACATTTCGCCTTCAAATCGACCATGTCCACATTGCCCTGTGCGTCACAGGCGGTCACCACCACGGTCAGGCCGGCCATCTGCGCGCTGGCGGGGTTCGTGCCATGCGCGCTGCTGGGTATCAGGCAAATGTTGCGGTGGCCTTGGCCGTGTGCGTGGTGATAGGCCTTGATGACCAGCAAGCCCGCATATTCGCCCTGGCTGCCTGCGTTGGGTTGCAGGCTGATGCCTGCGTACCCTGTGGCGGCACACAACCACGCGCACAACTGCTCATCCAGTTCGGTGTAGCCGCGCATTTGGTCGGGCGGGGCAAAGGGGTGAATGTTGGCAAACTCTGGCCAGGTGATGGGAATCATCTCGCTGGTGGCGTTGAGTTTCATGGTGCAGCTGCCCAGCGGAATCATGCTGCGGTCCAGCGCCAAGTCTTTGTCACTCAGCATGCGGATATAGCGCAGCATGGCGGTCTCGGAGTGGTGGGTGTTGAAGACTGGATGCGTCAAAAATGCACTGGTGCGGCGCAGTGCTGGGGGGATCAACGGCTCAATGCCGCCTTCAAACTCGGCCACGGTAGGCAACGCTTGCCCCAGTTTGGCAAAGAACGACCAGATCAGGGCGATATCACCCCGCGTGCTGGTTTCGTCCAACGCCACTGAAATGTAGTTTCTATAGTAAGTGCGGACGTTAGTCCCCGCCAATAGGGCATTGTTAGCTATTGAATTAGTAGCATCATCGGTTTTAATGGTGAGTGTGTCGAATGCGCTGCTGCTGGTGGGTGTGTACCCCAACGCCTGCAAACCACGCGCCAGGATGGCCGTGTAGGCGGCAATACGCTGCGCAATGCGGGTCAGGCCCACTGGCCCGTGGTAAACCGCAAACATGCTGGCCACCACCGCGGGCAACACTTGCGCGGTGCAGATGTTGGAGGTGGCTTTTTCTCGGCGAATGTGTTGCTCGCGTGTTTGCAAGGCCAACCGGTACGCGGAGTTGCCGTGCACGTCCACACTCACGCCCACCAGCCGCCCCGGCATGGAGCGCTTGAACTCATCGCGACACGCCATGTAAGCCGCGTGCGGGCCACCGTTACACAAGGGCATGCCAAACCGTTGGGTGGTGCCGATAACGATGTCGGCGTTCCATTCCCCGGGGGGGCTAAGCAGAGTCAGCGCCAGCAAGTCAGCCGCCACAATGAATGCCGCGTGTTTGGCGTGTACGGCCAGCACGTCAGCGCGCAGGTCGTCAATACGGCCACTGGTGCTGGGGTACTGGGCCAACACGGCGAAATAATCGCTCTTGAGTGCGTCTTCCCACTCCGGTGCGGAGTTGGCCAGCACGACCTCAATGCCCAGCGGCGCAGCACGGGTTTGAATCACTTCAATGGTTTGCGGATGGCAGTCCCCCGCCACGATGAAGGTGTTGGATTTGCTTTTGACGCTGCGCTTGGCCAGCGTCATGGCCTCGGCAGCGGCCGTGGCTTCGTCGAGCATGGACGCGTTGGCCATGGGCATGCCGGTCAGGTCACAAATCATGGTCTGGAAGTTGACCAGCGCCTCCATGCGGCCCTGCGAAATTTCTGCTTGGTAGGGCGTGTAGGCGGTGTACCAGGCGGGGTTTTCCAGGATGTTGCGCAGGATGACGCCAGGCGTGTGGGTGCCGTAGTAGCCCTGGCCAATGAAATTTTTGAACACCTTGTTTTTGCCCGCCATCACCTTCAGCTCGGCCAGCGCTGCGGCCTCGGAAATCGCAGCCGGAATGTTCATTGCTTGCGTGCGGGCGATGGTGCGCGGCACGATGCCATCGATCAATTCCCGGCGGGAGGCCGACCCCACGACCTTGAGCATCAACGTTTCGTCGGCTTCATCAATGCCGATGTGGCGCGCCACGAACTCGGATGGGTTTTCCAGCTTGGATAAGGTGGGGTGTGAGATGGCGACAGTGGTTGACATGGCAGGCAGGCAATCAAACCGTTCGCCCTGAGCCTGTCGAAGGGCAAGCGATACGGTGGCAGGTGGGGGCTTCGACAGGCTCAGCCCGAACGGGAACTGTCCGAGTCAGGGACTCAAGCGTTGGCAGAAAAAGCGGAGTAGCTGGTCTCGTCCATAAGACCCACCAGTTCAGAAGGGTTGGACAGCT
>JANOLC010000312.1:0-2806 GCA_031419575.1 Burkholderiales bacterium
TTTCGTCAACTGGCAGCAAGACCCTTTCGCCAACTACCAGGCCCGCCTTGTCTTCCCGGACAAAACCAAGGAATTTAAGGTTACGGTGGACTTGGTGGTTGAAATGGCTGTCTACAACCCGTTTGATTACTTCCTCGAGCCCTCAGCGATGGCGTTTCCGTTCACCTACGAAGACCAGTTGAAGGAAGAGCTAGCTCCCTATCTGGTGGCCGACCCCATCACCCCGCTGGTGCAGGCTTACCTCAGCAAAATTGACCTCACCAAACGCGCTACCAACACGTTTTTGGTGGACTTGAACCAGCAGGTCAGCAAGGACATCAAATACCTGATCCGCATGGAGCCGGGTGTGCAGTCGCCGGAGGAAACCCTGGAACTTGCGTCAGGCTCGTGCCGCGACTCGGGCTGGTTGCTGGTGCAAATCCTGCGCCACCTGGGCCTGGCTGCGCGTTTTGTGTCGGGTTACCTCATCCAGCTCAAGCCCGACGTGAAGGCGCTGGACGGCCCCAGTGGCACCGAAGTTGACTTCACCGACCTGCACGCTTGGTGCGAGGTCTATCTGCCCGGCGCGGGCTGGATTGGGCTGGACGCCACCTCGGGCCTGTTTGCGGGCGAAGGCCATATTCCGCTGGCCTGCACGCCACAACCCTCAGGCGCTGCACCCATTGAAGGCGGCGTGGACGAGTCCGAGGTTGAATTTGCCCACCACATGGGCGTGACCCGCATTTACGAATCCCCCCGCGTCACAAAACCCTACACCCCCGAACAGTGGGCTGACGTAATGAAACTGGGCGTGGCCGTTGACCAAGAGCTGGCTGCGGGCGATGTACGCTTGACCATGGGCGGCGAGCCGACCTTTGTGGCCGTGAACGACCGCGACGCCGCAGAGTGGAACACCGACGCGCTCGGCCCCACCAAACGCGGCTTTGCCACAGAACTCACCCTGAAGCTGCGCGACGAATATGGCCAAGGCGGCTTTCTTCATTTTGGCCAGGGCAAGTGGTACCCCGGCGAGCAACTGCCGCGCTGGGCACTGAATATTTACTGGCGCACCGATCGCCAAAAAGTATGGGGCAACCCCGCGCTGTTCACCGACGAACGCAGCCCCACGCACTACACCGCTGAAGACGCCAAACGCTTCACCACCACGCTGGCCAATAAGCTGGGCGTGACCGACAAGTTCATTCAAACCGCGTACGAGGACACCTGGTACTACCTGTGGCGCGAACGCCGCCTGCCCTTCAACGTCGACCCGTTCAACGCCCGGCTGGATGACGCGATGGAGCGCGCCCGCTTGCGCCGCGTGTTTGAGCAGAAACTCGACACGCCTGTGGGCTACGTGCTGCCCGTCAAGGTGGCCGATGCGCCTACCACCGGCAAGCCGGTGTGGACCACCGGCTCCTGGTTTTTGCGTGATGAACGTATGTATTTGATGCCGGGTGATTCCCCCATGGGTTTGCGCCTGCCGCTGGACTCATTGCCCTGGGTCAGCGAAGCCGACTACCCCTACCTGGTAGAGCGAGACCCATCAGCACCTCGCGCAGGCTTGCCTGCCCATAGCGCATTTGCAGCGCGGTATGCAAACGTTGAGGTGTCGGCGGCGCAGACTTCTGTAGCGGTTGACGCTGGCCCGGCAAGCGTTGGCTCCACCAGCACAGCCACGGCTGCTACCGCTCGTCCCGGCGAATTAGTTCCCGGCGCCGGTAGGTTTGGTGATGGCACCGAGGCAGCCCCATATCTGGCAGGCACCGGCCCACAGGCTGAGGCCGCCCGCAAATTTCAAAGCCCTCTGTCAACAAATGGCTCGGGTGCAGATACCAGCCCAACAGTCGCCAACGCCCAAAGCCCGGCCCAGACCGAGCCCGCCAACTTTGCCCGTGTGCCCAAACTCAATGAGTCCGCCTCTTGGGTCACCCGCACCGCGCTGTGTGTGGAAGTGCGCGACCCGCGCCGAGCCAGTGGGCCGCGTGCTGAAGCGGTCGGCACAAAATCCGGCGTGTTGTACGTCTTCATGCCCCCGCTGGAAAAGCTGGAAGACTACCTGGACCTGCTCAGTGCCATTGAGGCCACGGCTGAAGAATTGCAGATGAAGCTGGTGCTGGAAGGCTATCCGCCCCCACGTGACCCGCGTCTCAAACTATTACAAGTCACGCCCGACCCCGGCGTGATCGAGGTCAACATCCACCCGGTGAACAACTGGCGCGAGCTGGTCAAAAACACCGAGTTTTTGTACAACGCGGCCTTCGAGTCACGCCTGTCAGCCGAGAAGTTCATGACCGACGGCCGCCACACCGGCACGGGCGGAGGCAACCACTTTGTGATGGGCGGTGCCACCCCGGCAGACAGCCCGTTCTTGCGCAAGCCCGAGTTGCTGGCCAGCCTGCTGCTGTATTGGCACAACCACCCATCACTGAGCTACCTGTTCAGTGGCTTGTTTGTGGGCCCCACCAGCCAGGCACCACGCGTGGACGAGGCTAGAAACGACCAGTTGTACGAGCTGGAAATCGCCATCGAGCAGATTTATAAAAACCGTGAAATCTATGGCCAGGCCATGCCACCCTGGATTGTGGACCGCACCCTGCGCAACATCCTGATTGACGCCACCGGCAACACCCATCGCAGCGAGTTTTCTATCGACAAGATGTACTCGCCCGACTCGGCTACCGGCCGCCTGGGTCTGCTGGAGTTGCGCGCCTTCGAGATGCCACCTCACCCGCACATGAGCAGTGTGCAGCAGCTGCTGCTGCGTGCTTTTGTGGCCCGTTTCTGGAAGACCCCCTACAAGGCACCCGCCACGCGCTGGGGCACC
>JANOLC010000313.1:0-7535 GCA_031419575.1 Burkholderiales bacterium
GCCGCAGCCAAAAATCATCCGGGCTAGCCGCTCAGGTAACCCCAATCTCATGACCACCACCCTGCGACTTATCCTGGGCGACCAGCTCAACCCCCTGCACAGGTGGTTCACAATGCCCCACGCTGATGCAGTCTACGTGCTGATGGAGTTGCGCCAGGAAACCGGCTACGTGCTGCACCACGCGCAAAAAATAATCGCGATTTTTGCCGCCATGCGTGACTTCGCACGGCACCTGCGTGCGGCCGGCCACCGCGTGCATTACCTGGCCATTGATGACACCACGAACCAGCCGTCAATGACCGCCAACCTGGCTGCGCTGATCTCGCACTACCAGGCCACGCACTTTGAGTATCAAGACCCGGACGAGCATCGCTTGGACGCGCAACTGGCTGAGTTCGCAAGCCAACAAACCATCATCTGTCAGCGCGTCAGCAGTGAGCACTTTTATACCGAGCGCCATGACGCGGTCGAACTGTTTGCCGGCCGCACCAAGTGGCTGATGGAAACCTTTTACCGCCACATGCGCGTGCGCCATCAGGTGTTGATTGATGCTGCCCAAAAGCCCGTGGGTGGTCAATGGAACTTTGATGCTGACAACCGCAAGGCATGGCCCGGCTTGCCCGCGGAGCCCGCTGATTTGCGTACGCCGCATGACCACTCAAATCTGTGGGCCACCATTATCAAAGCGGGCGTCAATAGCTTTGGTGAGCCCAATGCGGCGCGGCTGGCCTGGCCCCTGAACCGGGCCGAGGCGCTGGCGCAGCTTGATGGATTTGTCGAGCACGTTTTGCCGCACTTCGGTGACTTTCAGGATGCCATGAGCAGCAAGGGCTGGCGACTGTTTCACTCACTGCTGTCGTTTGCGCTCAACGTCAAAATGCTCAACCCCCGTGAGGTGGTAGGCCGGGCCGAGGCCGCAGGCAGGGCAGGGCACGCGCCCATGGCGGCGGTGGAGGGTTTCATCCGCCAGATACTGGGTTGGCGCGAATACGTGCGCGGCTTCTATTGGGCGCACATGCCTGGTTATGAGCACAGCAATGTACTGGGCCACGCGGTGCCCCTGCCCGACTGGTTCTGGACAGGCGAGACAAAAATGCGCTGTATGGCTGCGGCTATCGGTCAGTCGCTGCAGCAGGCCCATGCGCACCACATTCAGCGGCTGATGGTGATTGGCAACTTCGCCTTGCTGGCGGGCATCAACCCGCATGAGTTGCACCACTGGTACTTAGGGGTTTACATTGACGCGTTTGAGTGGGTGGAGCTGCCCAACACCGTGGGCATGAGCCAGTTTGCCGATGGTGGGCTGCTGGCCACCAAACCCTATGTGTCCAGCGCTGCCTACATCGACCGCATGAGCGACTATTGCAAGGGTTGCCACTACGACAAGAAACAGCGTGAGGGAGAGCGTGCCTGCCCATTCAATGCCCTGTACTGGGATTTTCACTTGCGCCACAAAGACAAGCTGGCCAACAACCCGCGCATCGGCATGGTTTACCGCCAGCTTGACAAAATGAACGATACCGCCGTGCAGTCGCTGCAGGCGCAAGCAGCACAAACCCGGAGCCGGATCAATCAGCTCTAAAGTTGGCTTGGACAGCGGCTTTGATGTCGGTCTGGTTTGCGATACTCAGGCGATGCAACTACAAGACATTCTTTACTCCCAGGGCTTTGGCACGCGGCGCGTCTGCGCAGGTCTCATCCAGCAGGGTTTGGTTGAGGTTTATGAGATAAATGACCCCAAAGTCCCCGTCAAACATACACAGTCAGCTACTGATTTTGTAGCACCTGGTTTGCACTTCCGGGTCCAGGGTGTGGAGTGGGAGTACTTTGAGCACGGTTATGTGATGCTGCACAAACCCGCAGGCACCGAGTGCTCGCAAAAGCCGTCCACCTACCCCAGCATCTACACCTTGTTGCCGTCGCCCCTGCGCTTGCGCCCTCAAAAAGGCGCTGTGCAGGGCTTGCAGTCAGTGGGTCGGTTGGACCAGGACACCACCGGGCTGCTGCTCTTGAGTGACGATGGTCAATTCATCCACCGCATGAATTCACCCAAAAAGCATGTACCCAAGGTCTATGAGGTGACCGTCAAGCACCCGCTGGACGACAAACAGGTCACCCAGTTGCTGGAGGGTGTGGTGCTGGACGATGACCCCAAACCGGTGCGGGCTGCAGCCTGCGAGATTGCCGACCCCTTGGCTGAGCGCCTTCATTTGCGCCTGACCCTGACTGAAGGCAAGTACCACCAGGTCAAGCGCATGGTGGCGGCCGTCAGCAACCGGGTGGAACGCCTGCACCGCTCACGCATCGGGGCGCTGGAATTACCCGACGATTTGAAGCCCGGCCAGTGGCGCTGGCTGCGAGCGGTGGATCTTGAAAAGCTGAAAGCTCAGGTGCCTTGATTTTTCAGGAACTCGGCGATCAACTGCGTGGTCAGTGTGGTTTGATCCCGGTGCGTCGAAATCTGGCGCATCGTGTGCCCCGCACAATGTGCAGGTCACTCATTGGAGGTCGGCGTCATATCCCGCAACGCGGCTTCGATGGCGGCAGCGGTGGCCAGCGGCTTCTCCATCGGAAACAAATGGCTGCCCTCCAACATGGAGATGCGACCCTTCACCAGCTTGCGGGTCATGTCCATGCCTACCTGCTGCATCTCGGCCGAATGCGTGCCGCCGATGAACGCCACCGGGCATTTCAGGGGATGGCGCCGGATTAACCGGTCCAGGTTGTCGGGCAGCGTGTTGTAGATGGTGGTCTCGATCTCGCGCTCGAAACCCAGCATGCATTTGCCATCCACCATGTGCATGCCGTGCTCAATGTAGTCGGCCAATACTTGCGGCTCCCACCGGGCAAACGCTTTCTTTCCGGAGAAGTGCACCAGTGCTGCGGCCTTGTCCGGCCAGTTGTTGCGCCGCGCCCGGCTCACCTTGCCGGGCGACACCGAACCCACCAGCTGGGTGCGCTTGATCACATCGAGCGCCGTGGCGCGCCATCCCCCCAAAATGGGCGAGTCAATCAGCAGCACACCCTTGGCCAGCTCTGGATGCCGGGCCGCGGCCATCAGACTCAAAAAACCGCCGAGCGAGTGGCCTACTAAAAACGCGGGTTCGCCCGCCTTGTCCACCTCACGGGCGGCAAAGTCGGCCAGGTTTTGCACCAAGTGCGGCCAATTGTTGCTGACCGGGTATTTCGGGTCGTGGCCATATTTGTCGATGGCTTTGACGGTGAAGCCGCGCGAGCGCAGGCTCTTGAACAGCACCCGGTAGGTGCTGGCCGGAAAGCTGTTGGCGTGGGAGAAAACAATCAGTGGCATTAAGTTTGCCAGTCAGATCAATTTTTCATCCGGCGTGCGAATTTTGCGCAGCGGTTTGGCGCGTGCACCTTCCACCATCAGTGGAATAGTGGTCTGCTCGCCTTTCCACATCGGGTCTTCAATGCTGTCAAACACCTCGCGCAGCTTCTGGCCCCAGCTGTTGTGCATCATCTTGAAGTAGGGGTTGTTCTCGTCAATGCACACCACCTTGTCGGTTTCGAACTTGTTGGCTTCGTACACCACCAAATCCAGCGGCAGGCCGACGGACAAGTTGGATTTGAGCGTGGAGTCCATCGACACCAGCGCGCACTTGGCGGCCTCGTCCAGTGGGGTTTCTGGCGTGAGAACACGATCCAGCACGGGCTTGCCGTATTTGGATTCACCCACTTGAAAATACGGCGTCTCGGGCGTGGCTTCAATGAAGTTGCCTGCTGAATACACCTGAAACAGGCGCATGCCCTCGCCCTTGATCTGGCCGCCAAAAATCAGCGAGACATTGAACTCCACACCCGCTTGCTTGAGCGACGCCGCATCGCGCTCGTACACATGGCGAATGGCCGAACCCAGCACGCGGGCCGCATCAAACATGCTTTTGGCGTTCCAGATGGTGATGGTTTCGCTGTCCTCGGAGTCCTTGAGTTTTTCGATCTGCAAAATCTCGCGCACCGACTGCGAAATGCTCAGGTTTCCGGCTGAGAGCAGCACCATGAAGCGGTCATTGGGCTTTTCGTAAACGATCATCTTGCGAAACGTACTGATTTGATCGAGCCCGGCGTTGGTGCGGGAGTCGGACAGAAAAACCAGTCCGGCATTGAGTTTGATGGCGACGCAGTAGGTCATGGGTTTTCGTTGTCGTGAATGAAATTGGGTTTGGGATTGGTCGTTTGATCAGACTGCGGCATGAGCCACCACATCCGCCAACCAAGCGTTGAGGCTCATGCCAGTCGCAGCGGCTGAGACCGCCGCCTTTTGATGCAGTTCTGCGGGCAAGCGCACCATCAGTTTGCCAGAGTAATTTTTGCGAGGCTCTACGCCGTCTTCCTTGCACATATCAAGGAACACGTTCAGCGAAATCGTGCCCTCACGTTGCAGCGACTTCACATCGGCGGCGTAAAAATCCGCACCGCCATTGAGATCAATGAACTCTCCCCGAAACAGATTGGTTTCAGAGTCAAAGGCAATCACCGCCTTGTAGCCGTTGATGTCCATCACATTTTTCATGGTTTAACTCCATTCGTTTCAAGCCACTTGCGGATACTTTCTACCGCCGCTTTGTCAGTGTCAGGCGACGGATGGGGTCGGTGAAACACCCGTCTATCCCCAAACAGCTTGACACCAACCCGAGAACCCTCGCGCTCAGAAACGTCAGCGCCAAGCGCTACAAAAAAAGACTCAATGTCTCGCCATTTGATGCTGCCCGACACGGGGCGAGAAAAAATCAGATCCAACGTGCGTTGGTGTTTGCGCTGCATGTATCGATGATACTATTTTCTAGTGTCTTTTCAGAGGACGGACTGAGCGCGCGTCAGGTTCAACGCCAGCAGTCGCTTCAAAATTCCTTCATCAGGCATGTCGGCCGTGTAGTCAGCCCAGCCGTAGGCAGCGGCAACGGCCATGTCAAGTTGCTGGTGGGCCATCGTCAGCCACGCGGGGGATAGGTTGTAGAGGTTGGTGAGGGTGCGTTTTTGCTGCGCCTTCATGTCTTCTTCGCTGATGCCGGGCTTGGGTTCGATACGGTCGGGGTAAGGGCTCTCGGCCATGCCCAGCGGGGTGACTTCTTTGACCTTGTGCGTCCACTCGGGTGGATTGAGCCAGTTGTTTCTGAGGTCGTTCAGGTGTTTGGCTGCTTTTGCTATTTCTGTAGCTGCCTGCCTTGGCGATAAACAATCCGCGCCTGTTTGTGAGCTAACCGTTCGGGCTGAGCTTGTCGAAGCCTTTGAGTTGCTTGAATTCTGGGCCAGCGCTTGGGCGGCGTCCGGCGGGAGCGGGGCAGATGCCGGGGGCTCATACGCTGCGCTTTTTAAAATCGCCCCCGACCTCCACCCCACTCCCGCCTGCGGTTCGGTAGTTGCTTCTGTTTTTATAGCTAACTTTGTAATACTGGCAGGGACTTCGAGGGGTTTTGACGCTGAAAGATCGGCTGGGATGACTGCGCCGCTCTCGAGGGTTTCGGTGCGCTGATGAGCGGTGTCGGCGGGGGTTAGGCCTTGGGGGAAGGGGAAGGTTTCGAAGCAGGTGGTGGGGGTGTAACGGGGCCGGTCTTCGAGTGACGTGCCCATGCGCAGCGACCAAAGTTCGTGGAAGCGGCTGTGAAGGATGCCGAAGGTGGTGTCGTCGGCGCGGGCGACAACGACAATCTGAATGTCAGGAAGTACTCCGGCGGGAAGGCGTTTCCAAACCCTGTACTTTGAAACACGGGGGGTGGCCAGATAGGCCGGCAAGGGTTCTAGTAATCTCCGAAGAGCAGGCGATGGCTCTCCCAAACGCCACCAATACTTTTTCCGGCTTTCACGTCTGCCAGCGAGTCGCATTGGCTTGACGTTTTGGGACAAATAAGCAAAGGGTTGTTCAACTAATGCAGCTTCACGTTCTGACATGCTTAAACCAAAGTCAATGATCCACTGCTCTGACGGGCGATCAGCTATGTCTTTGCCATTGCTCCAAGGGCGAAGTACATCCGAAATAGGATGACCAAGAGATGGCTGGGCCAACCACTTCTCAGCAGTTTTTTTACTGACTGTGAACCGACCATTTTGTTGTGTGCCCAGCAGGCAAGCCTTGGCACTGCTCGCAAGCTTTTCAGCAAGTGCGTAGTTACCAACCACATTGCTCTGTTCAAGATCAGCGCAAATTTGTGCAACTTCAACGCCATCAAGCTTGGGCGTCTGATCAGCTGCACCAAACGCCACTAACGAAACGCGTACTGCCGCACCTTCATTGACCCAACCCTCGTCGCTCCAAGCCTCATAAATGCGCGTTGTGTTCACGATAGCATCAAGCACCCTCCGGTTCTTGCCACCGCGAATTGAGTTTGTAGCTACCAACCCCGCAGCACCCAGCCCATTTGTTTCAATCACCGTGCGCGCCTTCTCAAACCAGTAGCAAACCAGATCAGCACCCCCAGGCACACGCCCCTCGTAAGTTTTCCTCAACGCTTCGGTGTAAGCATGGCCCAACTCAGACCGCATCTTTTTGTCACCCAAAAACGGCGGATTCCCTACCACCACACTCGCCTTGGGCCACGAGGCTTCGACAGGCTCAGCCCGAACGGAAGTGGCGGCCTGCGCACCCTCCAACCCTTCCCGGCTGTCGCGCGCAGGTGGGGGTGGGGCGGAGGTCGGGGGCGATTTTAAAAAGCGCAGCGTATGAGCCCCCGGCCTCTGCCCCGCCCGCGCCCCGGAGCCCCCGTCAGCGCTGAAATCCAACAACGCATCCCGGCACTCAATATGATCCAGCGGCTCCAGCACCGGGTTGGTCTTGAACTCATAACCATGCGCCATGCGCCACTGCAACTCGCCAATCCAGACCGTGACGCGGGCCAGCTCGGCGGCGTATTCGTTCAGCTCAATGCCCAGCACGTTGTGCGGCCCGGTGACCAGGTCGGCCTCGCGGTCCAGGCCCAAAGCCTCGGCGTCCAGATGGCTTTTGTGCTCAATGTCTTTCAGCGCCTTCAAACCCAGAAACAAAAAATTGCCACTGCCACAGGCTGGGTCCAGCACGCGGTAGTTCTGCAAACTGTCTAGCCAATTGACAAACAGCGCTTCGGCTTTTTGAAATGACACATCACCCGGCGTTGCCTTGTAGCTGCGACCCCCAGCTTTGTAGGCGGCGCGCTTCTTCTGCTTGCTAAGTGCCAAAAGTCCCCGCATCTCTTGCGAAGTTTGCTCCCAAAGCTGTAGCAAAGGCCGTTCGATCACTGGCTCGATGATGCGCCGGATGGTGGCTGGGTCGGTGTAGTGGGCACCGAGTTGACTGCGCTTGGCCGGGTCCAGACCCCGTTCAAACAAAGTGCCAAAGATGGACACATCAATGGCCGACCAGTTCAGCGCGGCGGCGTTGCGCAGCTCGGTCATTTCCAGAATGGAAAGCGCTGGTACCTTGATCTTTTTGAACAGGCCGCCGTTGAACCAGGGGATGTCGTCATTGCCGTACAGCCCGCCGTCGCGCATGGCGGTGAACAAGTTGCCCAGGCCCGTGGCGAGCTTGTCGCTGGTGAGCTTGCGGT
>JANOLC010000314.1:0-5159 GCA_031419575.1 Burkholderiales bacterium
GCGTGATGCGCAAGAAACCCGGGACGGTGTGCAGCTGCGCGCCGCCCGCTGGGCGCTGGACGACCGCGATGCACCTGCCGCCCTGCGCTGGCTGGACGACATGCCCCAGGGAGCCGCGCGTCGCACCGTGGCATTGCGACTGCGTCTGAAAGCCGCCCGCTTGGCGCGGCAAACTTTGGTTGCACTGGAGACGGCACGCTTGCTGGCCAAACACAAGGCGTTTTCTGAAGCGGCCGGTCAAACCATCGTGCGGGGTTTGGCGCTGGAACTGTTAAACGACACTCATGATCCAGCCCAATTGCAAAAAGTTTGGCTGCAGCTGGACGCCGCTGAGCGGGTCAGCCCCGAAATTGCCACAGCAGGCGCCCGCCGCCTGTTGGTTTTGGGTGGTGACGTGGAAGTGTCGCGGTTGTGGCTATTGCCGGTGTGGGAGCGTATGGTGCAAAGCTTGCTGCCTGCCACCACGCAGGAAGTTGGGGCGGGGTTGACCCAATCTCAGCGCGTCAAGCTGATTCAGACCTTGGAGCGCGGTTTTTCTGTGGCAGAGGGCGCTCCCGATGCTGCCTGGTTGACCCGCATTGAGACGGTGCAGCTAAGTAACCCGGGTGATGCCAGTTTGCAATACCTGGCGGGCATTACCTGTATGCATTTGCAGCTGTGGGGCAAGGCACAGCAACTGCTTAAACAGTCAATACCCAAGCTTCGCGACAGCCCGCTGGAGCAAAGTGCATGGTCTGCCTTGGCGGTTTTGGCTGAGCTGCGTGACGATACAGTCGCCGCGACTCAAGCGTACCGCAGTGCGGTTCTGAGCGGCGCCCAAACCGGACAAAGAACAGGCGCAGATGATCCGCTGCAAAGCTTAGCAAAAAGCTGAAACGTTTTCGCGGCCCGTTTTCAGGACTATCATCTTCCGATGACCACACTGATCGAGCACATCCTCAAGCTGACTGACCACCGCGAGCGCGATCTATTGGAGATGACTCTCTCCAAAGCCCTGATTGACTTGCTGCCTATTCAGCGCGTCGTCGTTGCCCGCGTGATTCGCGAGGAAGGCGAAAGACGCTGGTTCGAGGTGATGCGACTTGACGCGCGCGGCGGTGGCAAAGTGGCCGACCCCCTGCGCATTGACTTTGCGACCTTGCCCAGGCTAGAGGACGCTAAAGATCGGCTGAACTGCCTGGACAGTCAGACAGAGCTTGAGATTGCGTGGGCGGGTGAGGCCGGGCCGCGCATCACTTATTTCCCCTTGTACGCGGACACCCGCAAAGATGATGAGGGCGTGATTGAAATCCATTCCGAAGCCGTGCTCACGCGGGATGCCCGCCAGACGATTAACCAATTGCGCCGCATCTACCGCAACATGTTCCGCCTGCTGGAATACAGCGACCGCGACGCGCTGACCGGACTGCTCAACCGCAAGTCACTGGATAACGCGTTTTACAGCGCCGTTCTGGAAGCCTTGGATGGTGCGGCCGGCGACAACAAACTCCTGGCTGCCGTGGTTGACCCGTCCGCCGAGCGTCGCCACCGCGTGCCGGCTAACTACTGGTTGGGTTCTGCTGTGGTGGATAACTTTGGCGTGTTAAATGACAAGCATGGTCATCTGATCGCTGAAGAGGTGCTGCTGCTGGTGGCACGCATCATGAATAACACCTTTCGTACCTATGACCAAATTTACCGTTTTGGCGGTGAGCATTTCGGTGTGCTGATGCATTGCCCGCTGGAAGAGGTGGTGCTGTCGGCGTTTGAACGGTTTCGCACCAATGTCGAAAAGTTCAATTTCCCCCAGGTTGGGCGTGTGACGGTGAGCTGCGGTTTTACCAGCGTGATGGCTGATGATTCACCCAGCACGGCCTTGGAGAAAACCGAGCGTGCGGTGGAGTTTGCCCGCAAGCAGGGGGGCAACAAAGCGGCTAGCCATCTCGACTTGGTGCGCCGGGGTTTCTTTGGTGACGTGACCAAGGTGGGGGCGGTGGATATTTTTTGAGGCAGCACCGCAGATATCGACAGATATGAATGTAGAGCGGACGTAAAAAAAGGGCACTTGAAGTGCCCTTTTTTTGAGGGTGCGAACTTTGAAACTCGCACCGATTGCAGTCGCTATACCTTAAGCCGCAGGTGTGTCCTCAAATGGCAACGTCATGTTGCGCAAATCGCGCTTGGTCTCTACCAGCACCAGCGGTGCGGTGTCGATCTGCACGGCGGCAGCACGCTCGCGGGGGATGCGGATTGGCTTGGCTTCTGCCGCAATAGCTGCCTGCACCGCTGCGATCTTGGCCGGGTCTGAATTCACCCACGATAAACCTGAGCCTTGCGCTACTTGGTTCAGTGAATCGATGGGTAAATCGAAATTTTGAACTTTGGGCAAGCCTTGCAGAGCTACAGCGGGTGTTGTCGCGGGCGCTGCAACCGCTGCAACTGCCACGGGCGCTGGTTTCACCACCGGCACAACAAGTGCTGGCGCGGCTGAGACCGGTGCAGGGGCAGCAGGCGCGGGGGCTGTTTCTGCTTGTGCAGGAGCCGCCGAAGTCGCCGGTGCTGCCTCGGGTGCTGCAAAATAGCTAGCACGCTGAGGCCGTTCTACGGGGACTTGGCGGTCATTGGGCACTGAAGTGTCTGACGCAAAGCCGTCCAGAGGCTGCTGCTCATCACGCGGTGCACGATCCGGGCTCTGATCGTTGCGATCACCTCGCTCGCCGCGCTCACTGCGCTCTCCACGCGGTGCCCGTTCGCGGCCATAACGATCGCGAGAACGTGGGCCACGGCCCTGGCCCTGTTCGGAAGATTCAGCACCGGCAGGCGACGTGTTGCCGTCGGTGATAGCGCCATCCGCCAACCCGTGGCTCATCTCTGCAGATGCGGAACCTGGTGCGCCATCGTTAGGGCGGGCAGGGCGCTCGGTGCGCTCTGGGCGACTCTCGCCACGACCTTCTGCACGTGGTTCCCCACGGTTACCACCACGGCTTTGGCCACGACCTTCACCTCGGGGTTCGCGACCTTCTTGTGGTTGCTCGCTGCGGCCTTCGGGCCGTGCTTCACCGCGAATGTCACCCCGAACTTCACCTTGCGGCACGTCTGAACGGTCAGCTCCGCCACGGCCACGGCCACCGCGTTCCTGACGCTCACCCTGCGGTGCATTGCGTGGACCACGATCCGGCCTGGGCTCGCGAGGCGAATCCTGACCCACAGCAACCTCTGGTGCCATTGGGCGACCTTCAGCGTCGAAACGCTCGCGCTGGCCTGCGTTGGGGCCTTGGCCCTGACCTTGGCGTTCGCCACGGCCACCTCGACCACCACGACCACCGCGGTTACCGTTGCGGCCTTCGCCACGGGAACCTTCGTTGCGCTGGCCATCCGGACGGGCACCCTCACGACGGGCACCGTCGCGGGGACCACGATCATCGGGTTTGTCGGCAGGCTTCACGTTCACCGCTGGCTTGGCAATCGGTGTGGGTACCGGGGCGGCAGGTGCACCGAACAGGCTTTTCACCCATCCAAAGAAGCCTTTTTCAGCCGGGGCAGCCACAGGGGCGGCAACCGTTGCAACGGGTGCGACTGGGGCAGCCACCACGGGCACTTTGACTGGCTCGGGCTTGGGCACGGCGATGGGGGCCGGCGCATCAGGCAACACACCTTTGATGATCGGCGTTTGCTTGTTAGTCGGCTCTTGCGAGCGACGCGTCACACCGGTGGCATCTTCTGCTTCGTCGGCCATTTTGTAGCTGGCTTCAATGTTGTCCAGACGCGGGTCGTCGTGCTTCAGGCGTTCCAGCTTGTAGTTGGGCGTTTCCAGCGTCTTGTTGGGCACCATCAGTACGTTGAGGCGCTGCTTGAGCTCACTCTTGGCAATCTCGGTGCGTTTTTCATTCAGCAGGAACGATGCCACATCCACAGGCACCTGGCACAGCACCGAAGCCGTGTTGTCCTTCAAGGATTCTTCCTGAATGATGCGCAAAATTTGCAGCGCCGAGCTTTCCGTGTCACGAATGTGACCAGAACCACCGCAACGCGGGCAGGGGATCGACGCACCCTCTGACAAAGCCGGGCGCAAACGCTGGCGGCTCATTTCCATCAGCCCGAACTTGCTGATGGTGCCAAACTGCACACGGGCACGGTCTTGGCGCAGCGCATCGCGCAGGCGGTTTTCCACGTCGCGGCGGTTGCGGCTTTCTTCCATGTCAATAAAGTCGATGACGATCAGGCCACCCAGGTCGCGCAGGCGCATCTGGCGAGCCACTTCTTCGGCGGCTTCCAAATTGGTGCGCGTAGCGGTTTCTTCGATGTCGCCACCGCGAATCGAGCGGGCCGAGTTCACGTCAACGGAAACCAACGCTTCTGTATGGTCAATCACGATAGCACCGCCGCTGGGCAGCGTCACGGTGCGGGCGTAGGCAGACTCAATCTGGTGTTCGATCTGGAAACGACTGAACAACGGGGCATCGTCACGGTAACGCTTGACCCGTGCAGCATGCTCTGGCATCACGTGGGCCATGAACTGCTGGGCCTGCTCGTACACGTCATCGGTGTCGATCAGGATGTCGCCAATGTCGTGATTGAAGTAGTCGCGAATCGCGCGAATCACCAGGCTTGATTCCTGATAAATCAGATACGCACCCTTGCCGCCTTTGGCTGCACCGTCAATGGCAGTCCACAGTTTCAGCAGGTAGTTCAAGTCCCATTGCAGCTCGGGCGCGGTGCGGCCAATGCCAGCGGTGCGCGCAATGATGCTCATGCCGTTGGGGTATTCGAGCTGGTCGAGTGCTTCTTTCAGGTCGGCACGGTCTTCGCCTTCAATGCGACGGCTCACACCACCACCACGTGGATTGTTGGGCATCAGCACGACATAACGACCGGCCAGCGACACAAACGTGGTCAGCGCCGCGCCCTTGTTGCCGCGCTCTTCTTTTTCGACCTGCACCAGCATTTCCTGGCCTTCGCGGATCGCGTCCTGGATGCGGGCATTGCCAGCGGACACGCCGGGTTGGAAATACTGCTTCGAGATTTCCTTGAACGGCAAGAAGCCGTGGCGGTCTTCACCGTAGTCCACAAAACAGGCTTCCAGAGACGGCTCAACGCGCGTCACCACGGCTTTGTAAATATTGCCCTTGCGCTGCTCGCGCCCTTCAATTTCAATTTCGTAGTCGAGCAGTTTTTGCCCG
>JANOLC010000315.1:0-3710 GCA_031419575.1 Burkholderiales bacterium
CTCCACCAGTATCAGGCTGGTGCCTTTGGCCCCGGCTGCGGGGTTGGTTTTGGCGACAACGATGATCAGATCCGCATGCCAGCCATTGGTGATGAAGGTTTTGCTGCCGTTCAGCAAATAGCTGCCGTCAGCTTCGGCTCCGGAGGGGTCGGGTTGCCAAATGGCGCTGCTCTTGATGCCTTGCAGGTCCGACCCTGCCGCCGGTTCGCTCATGGCGATAGCGCCAATCATCTCGCCGCTGGCCAGTTTGGGCAGGTACCTGGCCTTCTGCGCGGGCGTTCCGTAATGCAGGATGTACGGGGCCACAATTTCGCTGTGCAGGCCGTAGCCAATGCCGCTGAAGCCGCCCCGGCTTAACTCTTCCATCTGGATCACCGAATACAGCTTGTCGGCCCCCGCGCCGCCAAATTCTTCGGGCATGGTCATGCATAAAAAACCGTTCTCGCCGGCCTTGTTCCACACGGCGCGGTCTACATAACCCTGCTCTTCCCAGTCGGCGTGATGCGGGGCGATTTCATTCTCCATAAAGCGGCGAAAACTGTCACGAAAGGCTTCGTGGTCAGGGGTAAAAACGGTTCTGTCAATCATGGAGTGGCCTTGTACGGTGTTGATGAAGAGCTATTTATAGAAAGCGCCTGCTTGGTGAAAAGAATATACTGCCAAAGCAACATTTTCTTCACGATTTTTCTGGAGCCAACCCCGTGATCACATCATCTGTCGAAGCATTTGTGTTTGATGCCATCCGCACACCACGCGGCAAGGGCAAGAAAGACGGTAGTCTGTACGAGGTCAAACCCGTCAATTTGCTGGCCGGCGTGTTGACCGAATTGCAGCGCCGCAATGACTTCGACACGGCTACCGTAGATGACGTCGTGATGGGCGTGGTGTCGCCGGTGGGTGAGCAAGGCTCGGTGATTGCCAAGGTGGCGGCGTTGAAGGCGGGTTGGGACTTCACCTGCTCGGGTGTTCAGATCAACCGCTTTTGTGCCTCGGGCCTTGAAGCCGTGAACATGGCCGCGCAAAAAGTGCGCTCTGGCTGGGAAGACCTGGTGGTGGCCGGGGGTGTGGAGTGCATGAGCCGAGTGCCGATTGGCTCCGACGGTGGTGCCTGGGCGATGGATCCGGAGACCAATTCCGCCACGGCCTTTGTGCCCCAAGGGATTGGCGCTGACTTGATTGCCACGCTGGAAGGCTTTACACGCCAGGACGTCGATGCCTTCGCGCTGGAGTCACAAAAGCGTGCCACGGCGGCGCGGGCGAATGGCTACTTCAAAGGTTCGGTGGTACCGGTGACGGACTTTTTGGGTCAGATCATTCTGGAGGAAGACGAGTTCATCAAACCACACACCACGATGGAAGGCCTGGCCTCGCTCAAGTCAGCGTTTGAACAAATGGGCGCGATGGGGTTTGACCAGGTCGCGATGACGCGGTACCCCCAGGTGGCACGCATCAACCACGTACACCACGCAGGCAACTCATCGGGCATTGTGGATGGCGCGGCGGCCGTATTGATTGGCTCTGAGCGGGCGGGCAAAACCCACGGCTTCACGCCGCGTGCGCGCATCGTTTCGGCCGCCCTGAGCGGTGCCGACCCCACCATCATGCTGACTGGCCCCATGCCGGCGGCCCGCAAGGCGCTGGCCAAGGCCGGGCTGACGATGGACCAGATTGATTTGGTCGAGATCAACGAAGCCTTTGCTGCCGTGGCCATGCGTTTCATGAAAGAGATGAAAGTGCCCCATGAGAAGGTCAACGTCAACGGCGGCGCCATCGCCATGGGCCACCCGCTGGGCGCCACCGGCGCGATGATTCTGGGTACGCTGATTGACGAGTTGCACCGGCGCAAGCTGCGTTATGGCATGGCCACGCTGTGTGTGGGCGGCGGCATGGGCATTGCAACCATCGTAGAACGGATTTGACCGTTTTTCAAATGAAAATGACCTGAAGTCATTGTCAACTATAAATAGTTAGCTATTTATTTTATAGCATTTGTTTCATTCAAATATCATGATCACTATCCAATACGCGCTTGAAGACGGCATTGCCACAGTCACTTTTGATGAACCCAACTCGCCCGTCAACACCATGTGCCTGCAATGGCAAACCGACCTGACCGAGCTGGCCGCGCAGGTGCTGAAAGACAAGGACACCATCAAGGGCATCATCCTGGCGTCCGCAAAATCTACCTTTTTTGCGGGTGCTGACTTGAAGGGCACGATGCGCTTGCAGCCTACCGACGCCAAGCAAGTGTTCGAGGGCATCGAGCGGGTCAAGAAGAACTGTCGCCTGCTTGAGACGCTGGGCAAGCCCGTGGTGAGTTGCCTGAACGGCACGGCGCTGGGTGGTGGCTGGGAGGTGGCGCTCATTGGCCACCACCGCATTGCCATTGACGACAAGCGCACCCAGTTCGGCATGCCCGAGGTCAGCCTGGGCCTGTTGCCTGGTGCCAGTGGCGTGACCAAGATGACGCGTCACCTCGGTTTGATGGGCGCGCAACCCTATCTGGTGGAAGGCAAACTGTTTGGTCCGAAGGAGGCGCTGAACCTGAGGCTGGTGCATGAATTGATTGCACCCTCGGCTACTGCGGCTGCCGAGATGCGGGCGGCCGCACTGGCCTGGATTGCCACCAACCCCACGGCACAACACGCCTGGGAAGCCAATGACTACAAAGTGCCCGGCGGTCTGCCGTCCAACCCCAAAGTGGCTGGCATGCTGGTGGTGGCCCCGGCCATGATCAAGAAGCAGACGCGTGGCCTGTACCCCGCACCTGAGGCCATCATGGCGTGCATGGTCGAAGGCCTACAGGTGGATATGCCCACGGCATTGCGCATTGAGTCGCGCTACCTGGCCAAGTTGATTACCGGCATCAACGCGCGGTCGATGATCAACACTTTCTTCTTTAATATGAATTCGGTCAAGAGCGGGCAATCTCGGCCAGGTACCTCTCCCAAATTCAAACCCACCAAAGTCGGCCTGCTGGGTGCCGGCATGATGGGCGCAGGCATCGCCTTTGCACAAGCCAGCAAAGGTATTGCCACGGTGTTGAAGGACCTGACCCAGGAGAAAGCCGACATTGGTAAAGGCTATTCCGCCAAGCTCACCCAAGCCCGTGTGGACAAGGGCCGCATGAGCCCGTACGACCAAAAGGAATTGCTGGACCGCATTCACGCCACCGGCAGTGCAGCCGACTTGCAGGGCTGCGACCTGATCATTGAAGCCGTCTTCGAGAACCGCGACTTGAAAGCCAAAGTCACGCAAGAGGCCGAGCCGCTGCTGGCACCCGGTGGCTTCTTTGCCTCCAACACATCGACCCTGCCAATCAGCGGCCTGGCAACGGCATCGACCACACCCGAGAAGTTCATCGGCATTCATTTCTTCAGCCCAGTCGACAAAATGAAGTTGGTGGAGATTATTCGCGGCAAGCAAACCGACGATGAAACCGTGGCCCGCGCATTTGACTATGTGCAAGCCATTGGCAAGATGCCCATTGTGGTGAACGATTCACGCGGCTTCTTCACCAGCCGGGTGTTTGGCACATTTGTGATGGAAGGGGCGGCTATGTTGGGCGAAGGTATCCCGGCTGCAGCCAACTCGATGACACCCGCATCGTCATGGGCGTGACGACCCGTGTTATTCGCGACCGGGTGACTGTCGACAGCGAACTCGTGGAGGACACGTTCGACTGGTTCGCCCAGGACCGCGACGGCAAC
>JANOLC010000316.1:0-18641 GCA_031419575.1 Burkholderiales bacterium
GACGGCGAGCAGTTGTAAGCCAGCATTTTCCCGGGGTGCTTGGCATGCACGGCATCGGCAAATTTCTTGGCGAATTCGAGGTCTGGGGTGCCGGTTTCGCACCACACCAGATCGGCGTATTCAGCATATGCCACGGCGCGCGAAATCGCTTGGTCCATGCCTTTTTTGGTTTTGTAAAAACCTTCTGCGGTGCGCTCACCTGTCAGGAAAGGTTTGTCGTTTTCATCGTAATCACTGGTCAGCAGATCGGCGGCTTCCGCATCCGTGCGGGCAATCACCAAGGTGGGCACCCCGCACACGTCCGCGGCCATGCGGGCAGCAATCAGTTTTTGGCAGGCTTCTGCCGTGGGCACCAGCACCTTGCCGCCCATGTGGCCGCATTTTTTCACTGAAGCGAGCTGATCTTCCCAATGCACGCCGGCTGCGCCTGAATTGATCATGGCTTTCATCAACTCAAACGCATTCAGCACACCGCCAAAACCGGCTTCGGCGTCGGCCACGATAGGCGCAAAGTTGTCGATGTAGCCTGCATCGCCTTCGTCAATGCCTTTGGAATGCTGAATTTCATCAGCACGGCGAAACGTATTGTTGATGCGCTCGACCACTTTTGGCACCGAATCCACTGGGTACAGCGACTGGTCCGGGTACATGGCGGCGTAACCATTGTTGTCGGCGGCGACTTGCCAGCCCGACAGGTAAATGGCTTTCACACCAGCCTTAACTTGTTGCATGGCTTGGCCACCGGTCAACGCACCCAGACAGTTCACGTAGTCTTCGGTGTGCAACAAGTCCCAGAGCTTTTCAGCACCGCGACGAGCCAGCGTGTGTTCAATAGGGAAGGAACCGCGCAAGCGAACCACATCAGCCGCGCTATAGCCACGTTTGATCCCTTTCCAACGCGGGTTGTTGGCCCAGTCCTTTTCCAGGGCTTCGATTTGCTGAGCGCGGCTCAGTTGTTCAGTAAGGCTTTGGGGCATGAAAAACTCCTTGAGGTGATTGAAAAAGGGTCTGCACGATGACCATGACAAGTCGTGTGCCGATAGATGGATTCTAAGTCTTATATAAGACTTGAAATCTATCTTATGTCTTATATAAGACATAAATTTTATGCAATTAAATCAGATGCTTATCGAGATAATTCCGTATTATGAAATTTAATATCTCGTATAGAAAAATTATGCTGCACCGCACGCTCGGCATTTTTCACAATACAAAACAAACGCGTGACACATGAAATCCCCATGTACCTCACAACGCCATAATCCACATTACTCTGGCTTTGAAGTTTGGCGCTGCTGTCGGGCCACGTTGATGCCATAGACGATGACGGCACCAGAAACCGCAGCAATCAGCAGGCTTGCCGCTGCGTAGATGGCTGGGTTCACGCCGCGCCGGGCATAACTGAAGATCACCTGCGGCAGAGTCGTGACTCCTGGGCCGGACAAAAATTCGGAGATCACTACGTCGTCAAACGACAGTGTGAAGGTGAGCAACCACGCAGCCACCATGGCTTGCGTCATGTTGGGCAGCGTGACCAAGAAGAACACTTGCAAGGGCTTGCAGCCCAAGTCCATCGCGGCCTCTTCGAGCGAGGAATCCATCTCTTGCAATCGCGACTGAATCACGACGGTCGCATAGGCCATCCCCAGCAAAGTGTGCCCCAACACGATGGTCAAGAAACCTCGCTCAGGCCAGCCGACGACTCGCTGCACGGCCACCATCAACAACAACAAAGACAAACCGACGATGACCTCGGGCATGACCAGAGGCGCATTGATCATTCCGGAAAACAGCGGCTTGAACTTAAAGCGCCCAAAACGCACCAGCGCGTACGCGGCGAACGTGCCCAACACGACTGAGAGGCAAGCCGTCATCAAAGCCACACGCAGTGACAAGAAGAAACCTTCCACCAAGCGTGGGTCAGCAAGCAGCGCGTCATACCAGCGCAATGAAAAGCCTGTGAACTCACCGTCCTGGCGGGTGCTGTTGAACGAAAACAGAATCAGAAAAAACAGTGGCGCGTAGAGGAAGGCAAAGACAGCGCCCAACCACGCACGGCTGACGTAGCAAATCAAGTAACGGTTCAAAAACTGGCTCATGCAGTGACCTGCATCAACCAGAAAACCATAGGACAGATACCGGCTCCATCACATCGATCAGTCATCTCGCGCCCTGGAGTTCGCCGCGCTGTAGTGGTGATAAAACCCCAGTGGAATCAGAATCAAGGCAATCATGAGAGTGGCCAGCGCAGCGGCACGGGGCCAGTTGTTGCTGCTGAACATTTCATCCCAAACCACCCTCCCAATCAAAACATTTTCGGCCCCACCCAGCAGTGAGGGGATCACAAATTCACCAATACACGGGATAAACACCAGCATGGAGCCTGAGATGATGCCCGCCTTGCTCAAGGGCACGGTAATTAACCAAAACGCCTTCCAGGGACTGGCACCCAGGTCATGTGCAGCCTCCAGCAGGCGCAGATCCATTTTGGACAGCGTGGCATACAGCGGGAGAATCATGAACGGGCAATACACATAGGTCATGCCCACCAGCATGGACACATCGGTGTACAGCAATTGCAGCGGTTCACTGATCACGCCCAAGGCCATCAAAAACCGGTTGATCACCCCTTGATCCGCCAGGATGCCCTTCCAGGCGTATACACGCAACAAGAACGATGTCCAAAACGGCAACATCACCATTAACAACAAAATGGGGCGGATGGCGGGATTAGACCAGGCAATGAAATAGGCGAACGGATAGCCGATTAACAGGCACAGCAAGGTCGTGAGCGCGGCGTACTTGAGTGACGTGCGGTAGGCATCCAGATAAATGGTGTCGCCAAAGCTGGCGGCGTCAGCACCCGCATCCCTGAAAATGGACAGGTAGTTTTCAGCCTTTAAAAGCAGCCGCCAGGTGTTGGTGGTAACGTCAATCAGCGGCGCGAATGGGTCAATGCCACCGCCCATGTCAGTCACGCTGATGCGCAACATGATCAAAAACGGCACCATAAAAAAAATCACCAGCCAGGTCATCGGCAGACCGATGACAAACCGTTTGCCGGGCTTTAAAAACGTCAGTGCAGAGTTTTTTTCCATAGTGACATCTTTGGCGGCAGCAGTATCCAGCGAGCGGCTCACTGCGTCAGCAGCACCGGTACCGCATCATCCCACCAGAAAAACACAACATCGCCCCAGGTCAGATCACTGTCCGATGTCCCCGCCAACGCAGAATCCCGTTGACCGGCTTGGCCACGCTGAACATTGGTGGTGGTGATCTTGACACGGGTGGCGGAGCCGTCCATGGCCACAATCAAGGTGCTGTAGCTGCCAAAGTAGGCAATCTCAGTGACCGTGCCGCCAAACAAATTGCTGGCGACATCCGGGCGAATCTTGGAGATGCGAATTCTCTCGGGCCGTACGGCCAACGCGACCGGTGTTCTCACCGCGATATCGGACGCTGCAGCGCTCAGAGCCACACCGTGGACTGAGCCCCCCACGCCGCCTCGCGCAACGCTCATCACGCCAACATCCGTCGTCACCTCCAGGCTGTCAGGATGCGCAAAAGTGACGCGCCCTTCAAACAAGTTGATATTGCCAATAAAGTCAGCCACAAAACGGCAATTGGGCCGCTCGTAAATCTCCTTGGGCGTGCCCACTTGCAGCACCTTGCCCTGGCTCATCACGGCAATGCGCGAGGCCATCGTCATCGCCTCTTCCTGGTCATGCGTCACCATCACACAGGTCACGCCGACCGATTCAATGATGTTGACCAGTTCAAACTGGGTTTGCTCGCGCAGCTTCTTGTCCAGCGCGCCCAGCGGTTCATCCAGCAACAACAATTGCGGCTTTTTCGCCAAGCTTCGGGCCAAAGCCACGCGCTGCTGCTGTCCACCTGACAGCTGATGTGGCTTGCGTTTGGCAAATGCAGTCAATTGCACCAACTTGAGCATCTCAGCGACCCGCAGCTCAATGTGCGCCTTGGCCATACCTTCGCGCTTCAGGCCAAAGGCAATGTTGTCCCACACACTCAAATGTGGAAATAACGCGTAGGACTGAAACATCATGTTGATGGGGCGCTGGTACGGTGGAAATGTGGCGATGTCCACACCATTCAACACCACGGAGCCGGAGGTCGGTTTCTCGAAACCCGCCAGCATGCGCAGCAAAGTGGACTTGCCACAGCCGGAGCTGCCCAGTAACGCAAAAATCTCGCCCTTCTTGATGGAGAGAGACACCTCATTGACCGCTGCAACATCGTCAAACCGTTTGACGAGTTGCCGGGTTTGGAGAAATCCTTCGGCCTGCAAATCCACCATGCTCATTCGGTCACTTGCCTTTTTTCAACAGCGTGAACACATTGCTCATGGACTCACGGCCCTCATTGGTAAAGCTGGCGGGCGACACCATCTTTTTCATGTTCTCGGCATCCACAAACACGGTCTTGTCATTGGCCATTTCAGGCTTGACCTTGGCCACGCTCAGCTTGTTGGCAGTGGGATAGCTCAGTTCGTCAGTCAAAGAGGCGGACACCTCGGGCTTGAGGAAGTAGTTGATGAACGCCAGCGCATTGTTGGGGTGCTTGGCATCCGCAGGAATGGCCAGGTTGTCAAAGAAAATCAAGCCACCCGTGATTGGGATCAGCACTTGAATGTCATTGCCGCTCTTGTTTTCGATAGCGCGGGCACGGGCAATATTCATGTCACCGGCCCAACCCAGAGCCACACAAGCCTTGCCACCGGCCAAATCGTCAATCATGGTGCTGGAGAAAAGGCGCACGTGGGGGCGAACCTTGGCCAGCATGGCCCCAGCGGCTTTGTGATCGGCCGGGTCACTCGAGTACGGGTTCTTGCCCAGGAAGTGCATGGCAGGGGGGATGACTTCGGTCGGCGAATCAAGGAAGGCAATGCCGCACGACTTGAGTTTGGAGGTGTAGACAGGGTTGAATACCAGCTCCCAGGCGTTGTCGGGCAGAGGCGTAGCCCCTAACGCCTTGGTCACTTTGGCTTTGTTAATGGCCACTGTGGTGTAGCTCCACGCCCACGGCACCAGGTGAGCATTGCCGGGGTCCACACCGCCCAGCTTGAACATGATTTCAGGATCCAGGTTGGCATAATTGGTCAGCTTGGCGCGATCCAACTTCATCAGCAAACCACCTTCAATTTGCGACTTTGCAAACACCGCACCGGGCACCACCAAGTCGTAACCGCTGTTGCCCGCCACCAATTTGGCCTGAAGGGCCTCATTGTTTTCAAAGGTCTGATAGTTGACCTTGATGCCGGACTCTTTCTCGAAGTTGGCCACCATGTCTTTGGCGATGTAGTCGGGCCAGTTGTAGATGTTCAATACTTTTTCTTCAGCGTTGGCCACAACGGGAACCGGCGCGCTGGCAGCGGAAGCGGTAGGCGTCGATGCGGACACCACCGGCGCGGCATCAGGAGCTTTCGCCTCCTCCTTCTTTCCGCACGCAACTAGCCCAAGCGCGCAAAACAAAATGACCCATCCATAATTTTTCATAAAGTTAAAGGCTCCAGAAGGATTTGAAAAAACGCTGATATTGGCTAACGACTTATTGTATAAAAAGATAATGGAAACCAGACACTTTGCCTAAGCCTTACGGCCCCTGATCCAGTCCCCGCTGGCGATGATGGGCTTGCCTGCCACATAGGCCGGGTTGATTTCGTACACGATGCAATTGAGGCGTGCCAGCCCGACGGTAGCTTCAATTGAGCGTTTGAAATATTCGTTTTTTTTTTGGGAATAGAGTTCCTCAATCTCATCGAGAACGAACTCCAATTCAGGCTCACTCGCATAGACCTCACCCACCACCTTGTCACGGCCAATCGTGTCCGACACACTGTTGGTTGGTTTAGCAAGAACAACGCCAGGGTAGGCACCCAAGTGGTACATCACGCCAGCAATCGTGGCCTCACCCACAAATTGCGGGGGCGGTGCCAGGCGGGTGATGTCGTTGTCGTCACCCCGGCGCAAGGTGCCATACACAAAGACGTACCGCTGCGGCAAGGAGGTCGTAGGTTCGGGCATGATGCCAATCTCCAAAAATAGCAACAGTCTAGTGAACTCAGCACCCTCTTCCCTGCATACCTCAGCCGCAACCCATAAAGCCATTGCTTTTGCTTGCCTTGCCCTCAGCATGACGCTAGTGGGCAGCTATGTGGCTCTGTCCAAGCCCTTGGTGACCGCCCTGCCGGTTTTTCTGTTGGGGTGGCTGCGTTTTGGCATTGGCGTGCTGGCAATGGCCCGTTGGTTGAAAAAGCCTGCCGATGAGCCCCCCATGACCGCACAGACCAAGCGGCTGGTGTTTTTGGAGTCGCTGCTGGGCAATTTTTTATTTTCGGTGTGCATGCTGTACGGCGTCAGCATGACCAGTGCCGTGTCCGCCGGGGTCATCATGGCGTCCATTCCGGCCACGGTTGCCTGTTTGAGCTGGGTCTTTCTGCGTGAAAGAATCAGTCTGCGTGTGTGGGCTGCCGTGGTGCTTGGCGTGGTGGGCATTGCCTTGCTTTCGCTATCAAAACAAGAGCAAACTACTGATTATTCACGGGGACTTGAAGGAGATTTTTCTTACAGCAAAGCATTTTGTGGCCATTTGCTGCTGGTGGGGGCGGTGCTGTGCGAAGCGGCCTACGCTGTCATTGGCAAAAAGCTCACCGGTGCGTTGGGGGCTAAACGCATCGCATCGCTCATCAACCTGTGGGGTTTTTTGCTGATGACGCCGCTGGGGTTGTACGTGGCGCTGGATTTCGACTTTCGGGGCGTCGCGCCGGGGTCTTGGTTATTGCTGGTGTTTTATGCCCTGGCCGCCAGCGTGTGGACGGTCTGGCTGTGGATGACTGGCTTAAAAACTGTGCCCGCGTCGCAGGCGGGCGTCTTCACCGTCATGCTGCCCATCGCAGCCGCGTTAACCGGTGTTCTGGTGCTGGGCGAGCGATTGGGTGGCATCCAGTTGACCGCTTTGGGCGTTGCGTTGCTGGGTGTCGTGTTGGCCACTTTGCCCAGTGCAAGCACAAAAATATGATTGGTGACAGCGTGTTGAACAAGGCATCTGCTGCACTGCATGAACAGTTTTTGGTCAACTCACGCGTTCTGAGAGGGGAAGCTGCCGTAGAAACCCTCGCGCAAGTGCACAAAAAAAACCACTATTACCAATGAAAAAGTTGCATTTTCCCTTTGAAACACACCTTTTCTCCAGTAGCATCGCGCTTGCCGGTGGAGAAGCAGTTTTTCGCTGGTGATTAATCAACTTCTAGAAGGACAATTCAATCATGGCAACTGCAAAAAAAGCACCCGCTAAAAAAGCTGCACCCGCAAAGAAAGCAGCACCCGCAAAAACGGTAGCCGCTAAAACGGTAGCCGTTAAGGCAGCCGCCAAACCGGCAGTGAAAGCCGCAGCTCCTAAAGCTGCTCCCGCTAAAAAAGTGGCACCCGCAAAAAGGGCGGCTCCTGCCAAAGCAGCGCCCGCCAAAAAGGCAGCCGCGAAGAAGGCTCCAGCTGCCAAGCGGACGGTGAATGCAGCCTTTATGAAGGCCCTGACACCTAGCGCCGCACTGGCCGCGATTGTGGGCGCAACCCCACTGCCGCGTACCGAAGTGGTCAGCAAGTTGTGGGTCTACATCAAGAAAAACAAGCTGCAAGATGCCGTTAACAAACGCATGATCAACGCCGATGCAAAGCTGAAGGAAATCTTCGGCAAGATGCAAGTGTCCATGTTCGAAATGGCTGGCCTGATTGGCAAGCACCTGAAGTAAGCAAGAGCAAGTTTGTTGCTGACCCGAAAGGCTGCAGAGATGCAGCCTTTTTTTCGTCTAGGGTTTTCACTGTCTTTTTGGCTCGCTTCAAAGTCACAACTTCAAAAACTGCATGCCAGAATCAGTGCACGCACCAAAATGCAGCATGGCGCAAAAGTTGCATAGTTCGATCGCGTCTTTCCCGCATAAAAATTACGATTGGTTTTAAGTTTCGATGCTGCGTTTTCTGCTGACCCGCCTGGGCTTGGTCATTCCCACCTTTATAGGGATGACGCTGCTCGTTTTCTTCCTGATCCGGCTCGTGCCAGGTGACCCTATTGAAACGCTGGCCGGTGAGCGTGGCATTGATGCCACGCGCCACGCAACCCTGCTCAAGGAATATGGTTTGGACCGCCCGATCATGGTGCAGTACGGCATCTACATAGGGCGGGTGTTGCAGGGCGATTTGGGCAAGTCCATCGTCACCCGTGCGCCGGTGATGAGTGAATTCATTGCCCTGTTCCCCGCTACGGTTGAACTGGGAACATGTGCCATTCTTTTTGCACTGCTCCTTGGGATTCCTGCGGGCATTCTTGCGGCGGTCAAACGCAACTCCATCTTTGACCATGGGGTAATGGGCGTCTCCCTCTCGGGCTATTCCATGCCGATTTTCTGGTGGGGACTTTTACTGATACTACTATTCTCAGTACAGCTTGATCTAACGCCCGTATCAGGCCGTCTGGATGTGAAATATTTCATTGAGCCCACCACCGGATTCCTGTTAATTGACTCGCTGCTGTCCACCGACAAAGGGGCCTTCCGCTCGACGGTGCTGCATTTAATTTTGCCCACTATTGTCCTTGGCACGCAGCCACTGGCCGTCATTGCCCGCATGACCCGTTCCGCCATGCTAGAGGTGCTGGGTGAGGACTACATCCGCACCGCCCGCGCCAAGGGTCTGTCTGGCCTGCGCGTGGTGTCTGTGCATGCACTACGCAACGCATTGATTCCGGTGGTCACCGTCATCGGGCTGCAAATTGGTGTGCTGTTCACAGGTGCGCTTTTGACGGAAACCATCTTCTCCTGGCCCGGTGTCGGCAAATGGTTGATTGAGGCCATCAGTCGGCGCGACTACCCCGTTTTGCAAGGTGGCGTGCTGTTGGTGGGAGGTATTGTGATGGCCATCAGCCTGCTGGTTGACATCACCTACGGAATCATCAACCCACGCATACGGCACCAGCGGTAAACCGCATGACGATGCCCACTATCAACGCTATTCGCCCGGCCCACCGCACCGCCACGAAGTCGGTCGAACCCGCACATCCACTGCGTGAGTTTTGGAGCTATTTCAGCGCCAACAAAGGCGCACTTGCCGGACTATTCATTGTGCTGTTGATGTTGCTATTGGCCGTGTTTGCACCGTGGCTGGCACCTTATCCGCCCGACCTCACCAACAACGCCGTGTTCCTCAAGCCACCGTTCTGGCAGAACGGTGGATCCCCGGCTTATTTGTTGGGAACCGATGCCATTGGGCGTGACATTCTGTCCAGGCTGATTCACGGTGCGCGCCTGTCACTGGTCATCGGCGTGGCGGTGGTTGCCCTGTCTGTGTTGCTGGGCACAATTTTGGGGTTGACCGCCGGCTATTTCAGAGGCTTGTACGAGACCTTTGTGATGCGCCTGATGGACATCATTTTGACCCTGCCCAGCCTGTTGCTGGCGATTGTGATTGTGGCCATTCTCGGCCCCGGCATGATGAATGCAATGCTCGCGGTGGCCATCGTCATACTGCCGCATTACGTGCGGATCACGCGCGCCGCTGTCATCACCGAGGCCTCCAAAGACTACGTGACCGCCGCCCGCATGAACGGTGCCGGTCACCTGAGGCTGATGTTCAGCGAAGTGCTGCCCAACTGCACCGCTCCCTTGATCGTTCAAGCATCGCTGGGAATTTCAACGGCCATTCTGGATGCCGCAGCGCTGGGATTTTTGGGGCTGGGGGCGCAGCCACCCTCGCCCGAGTGGGGCACCATGCTGGCGGATGCCCGTGAATTTGTGTTGCGCGCCTGGTGGGTCGTCACCCTGCCCGGCATGATGATTTTCATCACCGTTCTGGCGTTCAACTTGCTGGGTGATGGATTGCGCGATGCGTTCGACCCCAAGCTCAAACGCTGAATGATTGGCTGACTTGCACGTTCACCATGGCATTACTCGAAATAGAAAACCTCAGCGTGGACTTTCCGTCCAGGGACAGCGTCATGCACGCGGTGGAAGGCGTGAGCCTGAAACTTGACACAGGTGATGTGCTGGGCATTGTGGGTGAGTCCGGCTCGGGCAAAAGCGTCACCATGATGGCCTTGATGGGTCTGGTGGCCTTCCCCGGGCGCGTTACCGCAGACAAACTGTGCTTTGACGGCCATGATCTGCTGGCCTTGTCGCCGCGCGAGCGCAGTCGTTTGACCGGCAAAGACCTGGCCATGATTTTTCAGGACCCGACCACCAGCCTGAACCCTTGTTTCACGGTGGGCTTTCAACTGGCCGAGTCGCTCAAGCTACATATGGGCATGGACAACAAGGCGGCCAAATTTCGTTCCATCGAGTTGTTGGAGCAAGTGGGCATCCCCGCCCCGGAGAGCCGCCTCAAGGTCTACCCGCACCAAATGTCAGGCGGCATGAACCAACGCGTGATGATTGCCATGGCGATCGCCTGCAACCCCAAACTGTTGATTGCGGATGAGCCCACGACCGCACTCGACGTCACCATTCAGGCGCAAATTCTGGACCTGCTGCGCGGCCTTCAAAAAGATCGGGGCATGGCGCTGGTGCTGATCACCCACAACATGGGTGTGGTGTCGCAAATGGCGCAACGCATTGCCGTGATGTACGCAGGGCAGATCATGGAAGAGCAAAGCGCCAGCAACCTGTTTGCAGCGCCGCGCCACCCGTACACAGAAGCATTGATTGCCTCCATGCCAGAGCGTAGCGACGGCCACTCGCGCCTGGCCACAATCCCCGGCATGGTGCCGGGCTTGTTGGACCGCCCTGCGGGCTGCCTGTTTGCGCCCCGGTGCACCTACGCACAAGAGAGTTGCCGCGCACGTCGCCCGGCGTTGAACTCACTTGTCCAAGGTGCTGTGCGTTGCCATTTTGCATTGGGGCAAGCATGAGCACACCCGCAGTCGTTGCCCAAAACCTGCGCCAAGTCTACAAAATCAGCAGGGGATTTTTGCGCGAGCCAGACCGCTTGCAGGCCGTGAGCGGTGTCTCCTTCACCATCATGCCGGGCAAAACGCTGGCCGTGGTGGGCGAGTCCGGTTGTGGCAAGTCCACCCTGGCGCGCATGGTGTCCCTGATCGAAACTCCCACCGGTGGAGAACTGCATCTGGGTGGCGTGGATGTCAAAACCACCGCCCCGGATGAGCGCCAGGCTTTGCGTCGTGCGGTGCAACTGGTGTTCCAAAACCCCTATGGCTCATTGAACCCGCGTAAAAAAGTTGGTGCCATTCTGGAGGCACCGCTGGGGATCAATACCGCATTGACTGTCACTGAGCGAACTGACAAAGCCCGCGCCATGCTGGCGCTTGTTGGCCTGCGGCCCGAGCATTACGACCGCTACCCCCACATGTTCTCGGGCGGGCAGCGTCAGCGAGTGGCCATTGCGCGCGCGCTGATGCTCAACCCCGCCCTGGTAGTGGCTGATGAACCGGTTTCAGCGCTGGATGTGTCCATCCAGGCGCAAGTGCTTAACCTGTTGGCTGACTTGCAAAAAGAGTTGGGGTTGGCCTATCTGTTCATCTCGCACGATTTGGGTGTGGTGCGCTACATCGCCCATGACCTGCTGGTGATGTACCTCGGGCATGCGGTGGAGCAAGGTGAGAAGCAAACCATTTTCACCAAGCCCCTGCACCCCTACACCCAGGCCCTGCTGGCGTCCACACCGGGCATTGTGGGTGGTGACATGGTTGACCCAACGCCTGCAAAACGCATCGTTTTGAAGGGTGAATTACCCTCGCCTCTGAACCCACCGCCGGGCTGCGTTTTTTCAACCCGTTGTCCCTACGTTACAGACCGCTGCCGGGTTGAGCGCCCGGTGCTGCGCGAATTGGCGGGCCGCAAAGTCGCCTGCCATGAGGCCGAAACTTTGTTGACCGCATGATCTCCAGTCAGTTATTGTTTCCCCCCCGCTGAATGTCAGCACTTGTTCTTAAAGGAGCCTTGAGATGAAACTGTTGAAACCCAAAGCCTCGCACCTGCGCTTGGCTAAACGCGCCCTGCTGGGTGTGATCGCAGCGCCTGCTGTGCTCACCAGTTTGGCCATGTTGTCACCCTTACAAGCCAAAACTCTGGTGTATTGCTCGGAAGGCAGCCCGGAGAACTTCTACCCAGGTATCAACACCACTGGCACATCGTTCGATGCGAACACCCAAATCTACAGCCGCTTGGTTGACTTTGAACGTGGTGGTACAGCCGTAGTCCCCGGCCTGGCGGAGAGCTGGACCGTGTCTGCCGATGGCAAGGAGTACACCTTCGTGCTGCGCAAGGGCGTGAAGTGGCACACCAACAAAAACTTCAAGCCCACGCGCGACATGAACGCGGACGACATCATCTTTGCCATTGAACGCCAGTGGAAGGAAAGCAACCCCTACTTCAAGGTCACGAGTGCCAACCACTCCTACTTTGGTGACATGGGCATGGACAAGTTGCTCAAGTCGGTGGAGAAGGTCAATGACATGACCGTCAAGATCACGCTTAACAAGGCAGACGCACCTTTCCTGTCAGGCTGGGCCATGGAATACGCCGGTGTGCAGTCCAAGGAGTATGCCGACGCCATGCTCAAAGCTGGTACCCCCGAGAAGATTGACCAAGAGCCCATTGGCACTGGTCCGTTCTATCTGGTGCAGTACCAGAAAGACGCCATCATTCGCTATAAGGCCTTCCCCGAGTACTTCCGTGGCAAGGCAAAAATTGACGACCTGATTTTTTCTATCACCCCGGATGCCTCAGTGCGTTGGGCCAAGTTGCAAAAGGGTGAATGCCACGTCATGCCCTACCCCAACCCGGCTGACCTGGACGCTATGCGTAAGGATGCCAAAGTCACTGTACTGGAGCAGCCCGGCCTGAACGTGGGTTACCTGGCCTACAACACCACCAAGAAACCATTTGACGATGTGCGTGTGCGCAAAGCCATCAATATGGCCATCAACAAACAAGCCATTATTGACGCGGTGTACCTCACCAGCGGTGTAGCTGCTAAAAACCCGATTCCACCCACCCAATGGTCATACAACAACGCCATCAAAGATGACCCGTTTGACCCCGCCGCGGCGCAAAAGCTGCTGGCCGCTGCTGGGTTCCCCAACGGTTTAACCACAGACTTGTGGGCCATGCCCGTGCAGCGTCCCTACAACCCCAATGCCAAGCGCATTGCCGAGTTAATGCAAGCTGACTTGGCCAAGATTGGTGTGAAAGCCGAGATCAAGAGTTTTGAGTGGGGCGAGTACCGCAAGCGTATGCAGGCAGGCGAACACCAAATGGGCATGCTGGGCTGGACGGGTGACAACGGCGACCCAGACAACTTCCTGCATACCCTGCTGGGATGTGACTCTGCCCAAGGCATAAGTGGCAGCAACGTTGCCAAGTTTTGCTACAAGCCTTTTGATGACCTCGTTGTGAAAGCCAAGGCCGTCACCAACACCGCCGAGCGCACCAAGCTGTATGAGCAGGCGCAAGTCATTTTCAAAGAACAGGCCCCGTGGTTCACCATTGCCCACGCGGTGCAGTTGAAACCCGTGCGCAAGGAAGTCATCGACTTCAAATTGAGTCCGTTCGGCCGCCACACCTTTTATGGCGTGGACATCAAGGAATAAGCGGCTGACGCTTGACCCTGAACTTTAATGAGTCGCCGCAAGGCGGCTTTTTTTTACCCGTATGTTGCCACTGACCAAGCCAAGCGAGCGCCACATAATCTGCAAGTCTGGAGTACCATGCCCTATCAATGAGTACACCCATCGATAGAACCGACTCCGCCGCGACACCAAACACGGCGCAAAGCAACCCCGTCAAGCGCCGAAAGGCTGACACGGTGGATGTCTTTTTGTCGCAAGCCGGGTTCAGCCCGGATGGGGAGTCATTTTTCGCCGCGCTGGCACGTTTTTTAGCCCAGAGCCTGCAGATGGATTTCGTCAGCATTTGCCGGCTTGCCGGTGTCCCTTTGACCGCAGTGCCACTGTCGTCCTGGGCTGATGGCCAGTTTCACGACTATCCGGCTTACCGTTTGCAAGATACCCCCGGCGTTTCGGTGTTGGCGCAAGGTTTGTGTTGCTATGCCGACAAAGTGTGCCAACTTTTCCCGAACGATGGCGTGTTGAATTTCCTTCAGGCCGAGAGCTATGTCGGCATCACATTGAAAGGTCACACAGGTCAAGCGATTGGTCTGATCACGGTGGCCGGTCGCTCCAAGCTAATCAACCTGATACACGCCGAAGCAACGCTGGCCCGGGTTGCCTTGCGTGCCGCGGGTGAGCTGGAGCGGCTGGACGCTGCGGCAGTCTTGCACACCAGTGAGACCCGGTTCCGCTCACTGGTGGAAAACATTCCCAACATCGCGGTTCAGGGCTATGCCAAGGACGGTACCGTGCTGTTCTGGAACGCCGCCTGCGAAAAGCTCTACGGCTACTCCCCCGAGGACGCTCTGGGGGGCAACTTGCTGGACCTGATCATCCCAACGCCGATGCGGGAAGGTGTTAAAGCTGCCGTGGAGCACATGCTGGATTCTGGCGTACCTATCCCAATGGGGGAACTGCAGCTGCGGCGCAAAGACGGCTCCATGGTGGATGTGCTGTCCAGCCATGCACTGGTGACACCCGCCAACCAACCCGCCGAAATGTTCTGTCTGGATTTTGACCTGACCGAGCGCAAGCAATCTGAGGCCAAACTTCAACTCGCTGCCAGCGTTTTTCAGCACGCCCGTGAAGGCATCGTCATCACCGACAACCAGGGTTGCATCCTGGACGTTAACGACACATTCACCCGCATCACAGGCTACAGCCCTGACGAAGTGGTGGGACGAAATGCCGGCCTGTTTAACTCAGGTCGGCAAGAGCCTGCGTTTTATGCCGTGATGGCCCAAGCGTTGCTCGAACACGGTCACTGGAGTGGTGAGATTTGGAATCGGCGCAAAGACGGCGAAGTCATCGCGGTGATGGTCACTACCAGTGCTGTGCGGGACACGCAAGGTATCACGCAGCAATATGTGGTGCTGTTCTCCGACGTCACCGCCATCAAGGCGAACGAAAGCATGCTGGACCGTATGGCGCACTTTGATGCGCTAACCGGCCTGCCCAACCGCTTGTTGTTAGGTGACCGCCTGCACCAGGGTATGGCCCAGGCCACCCGGCGCGGCGAAACACTGGCCGTGGTTTTTCTGGATCTGGACGGGTTCAAAGCCATCAACGACCGCCTGGGGCATGAGGCCGGTGACTTGGTGCTGATCGCCGTGGCCAACCGCATGAAGCAGGCGCTGCGAGAAGTCGACACGCTGGCACGCATTGGTGGTGACGAATTTGTCGCCGTACTGCCTAATTTGACCGATCCGCTGGCCGGTGAACCCCTCTTGAAGCGGCTCATGGAAGCGGCCGCGCAGCCCGTTTCAATTGGCGACCAATCCGTCAGTATCACAGCCAGCGTGGGTATGTCATTTTTCCCGCAGGCGCAGGACATCGCGGCGGACCAACTTCTTCGTCAGGCTGATCAGGCGATGTACCAGTCAAAGATTGCGGGGAAAAACCGCTACCAGGTCTTCGATGCCGCGCACGACAACCATCTGCGCGATAGCCATGAGAGCCTCAAACGCATTGGATTGGCCGTAGAGAAACGCGAGTTCGTTTTGCATTACCAACCCAAGGTCAATATGCGCACGGGCAAGGTCATAGGCGCAGAGGCACTTATCCGCTGGCAGCACCCGGAAAAGGGCTTGCTTTCACCGGCTGCCTTTTTGCCGTTGATTGAAGACCACCCCTTGGCAGTAACCGTTGGTGAGTGGGTGATTAACGCGGCGCTGATCCAAGTAGCGCTTTGGCAGGCCCAAGGGCTTGATATGCCCGTCAGCGTCAACATCGGCGCGCGACAGCTACAGCAAACTGACTTTGTAGACCATTTGCGCGGCATTTTGGCCGCCCACCCCGCTGTGCCCCAGGGCAAGCTGGAGCTTGAAGTGCTGGAAACCAGTGCACTGGAAGACATTGCCCAGGTCTCCCAAGTCATAGAAGCTTGCACGGCGATGGGAGTCATGTTTGCGCTGGACGACTTCGGCACCGGTTACTCATCCCTCACCTACCTCAAGCGCCTGCGCGTGGCTTTGCTCAAAATTGACCAAAGCTTTGTGCGCGACATGCTGGAGGACCCCGATGACCTGGCCATTTTGGAAGGCGTGATTGGTCTGGCGGCAGCCTTCAAACGCAAGGTGATTGCCGAAGGCGTGGAAACCGCCGCGCATGGCAGCTTGTTGCTGAAATTGGGTTGCGAACTGGCCCAAGGTTACGGTATTGCCCGCCCTATGCCAGCCGATCAATTACCTGCTTGGGTGGTGTCCTGGCGGCCCGACCCCAGCTGGTCTGACCCGCTCTGAAGCCGCAACTCAAAACAACCCGGAAATTTTCCCGTCGTCATCAATGTCAATCCGCACGGATGACGGCACTTTGGGCAAGCCCGGCATGGTCATGATGTCGCCGCAAATCATCACCACAAACTCGGCCCCTGCCGCCAGGCGCACCTCACGGATGTTGACCATGTGACCGCTGGGTGCGCCGCGCAGCTTGGGATCGGTCGAGAACGAATACTGCGTCTTGGCCACACACACCGGGTAGTGGCCAAAGCCGTCGGCTTGCAGCTTGTGGATTTTGGCGCGCACGGCGGAATCGGCCGAGATATCTGCTGCACCGTAAACCCGCGTGGCGATGGCTTTCATCTTGTCCCACAGCGTGTCGTCATCCTCGTAAACAAAACGCATGGCGGCGGTGCCAGATTCAGCCAACCGCACCACGGTGTGGGCCAGTTCTTCTGCCCCGGCGGAGCCATCCGCCCAGTGCCGCGCCACCACCACGGGCACGCCCTGGCGGTCCATGTGTTTTTTGAGCAAATCCAGTTCTTCCTGCGTGTCAGACGTGAAGTGGTTGATGGACACCACACACGGCAGACCGTAGCGGTTGCGCACGTTGTCCACATGGCGTTCCAGGTTGGTGATGCCCTTCTCGATGGCGAGCAGGTTGGGCGTGTTGAGGTCTGCCGCCTCCACACCGCCGTGGTGTTTGAGCGCCCGCAGCGTGGCTACCACCACGGCCACATCAGGGCGCAGGCCGGACTTGCGGCATTTGATGTCGATGAATTTCTCGGCCCCCAGGTCGGCCCCAAAGCCTGCCTCGGTCACTACGTACTCACCCAGCTTCAGGGCGGCTTTGGTCGCCGTCACCGTGTTGCAGCCGTGCGCAATATTGGCAAACGGCCCGCCATGGATGATGGCCGGGTTGTTCTCCAGCGTTTGCACCAGGTTGGGCTTGATGGCGTCTTTCAGCAGCGCAGCCATGGCCCCCTGTGCCTGTAAGTCACGGGCCCGGATGGGCGATTGCTCCCGCGTGTAACCCACGATGATGTTGCCCAAGCGTGCCTTCAAGTCTTTGCGAGACGTGGCCAGACAAAAAATGGCCATCACCTCGGACGCCACCACAATGTCGAAACCGTCCTCCCGCGGGAAACCATTGCCCGGCCCACCCAGCGACACCACGGTGGACCGCAGCGCGCGGTCGTTCATGTCCATGACCCGCCGCCACACAATGCGCCGCACATCAAACCCCAGCGCATTGCCGTGGTGAATGTGGTTGTCCAGCAGCGCAGCCAGCAGGTTGTGCGCCAGCGCAATCGCGCTGAAGTCACCGGTGAAATGCAGGTTGATGTCTTCCATGGGCACCACCTGCGCGTAACCACCCCCCGCCGCCCCGCCTTTCATGCCAAACACCGGGCCGAGCGACGGCTCGCGCAGCGCGATCACCGCCCGTTTGCCGATGCGGTTGAGCGCATCACCCAGGCCCACGGTGGTGGTGGTTTTGCCCTCTCCCGCCGGGGTGGGGCTGATCGCGGTGACCAGCACCAGCTTGCCGTCGGGTCGGTGCGCCTGGCTGGCAAGCCAGCCCAGATCAATCTTGGCTTTGTAGTGGCCGTAAGGCTCCAGCGCCTCGGGCGGAATGCCCAGCCGGTCTTGGGCCAGTTGAAGGATGGGTTTGAGCGTCGCTGCCTGGGCGATGGCAATGTCCGAAAGGGCCATGGAGACTCCAATGACAAAAATACATGATAGATAGTGCCTGAAGTCCCCGTCAATAGGGCATACCCAGCTACGTTTTTTGTAGCGCCTACGAACGGGCAGCCAACGCCTTCTGTGTGATCGCCGACAGCGTGCCCCGTGTGGTGATGACTTCCGGGTCCAGTGCCACCTCGATCAGCGTGCCTTCGGGCCGTGCCAACGCCGCCAGCAACTCGGCCTCAAACTCCGCCGTCTTCGTGATCTTGACCCCGGCATAGCCATAGGCCCGCGCCAGCGCGGCAAAGTCAGGGTTAACCAGCCGCGTGCCCGCCACATGCTGCGGGTAATCGCGCTCCTGGTGCATACGAATGGTGCCAAACATGCCGTTGTTCAGCAGCACGATGATGCTTTTCGCGCCGTACTGCGTGGCCGTGGCCAACTCTTGCCCGTTCATCAGAAAGTCACCGTCCCCCGCCATCGTGAGCACGGTGCGCCCCGTGGTGATGGCCGCCGCAATACCAGCGGGCACGCCATAGCCCATGGCCCCATTGGTGGGCGCTAGCTGGGTTTTAAAGCCCTTGGCCAGCCCGTGGTGCTTGAAGA
>JANOLC010000317.1:0-4152 GCA_031419575.1 Burkholderiales bacterium
ATCGTGTTCAACGGCGGCGGCGAAGCCTCTGTGGTTGTGGCCGCTGTGATGGCTGGCAAAGGCAACTACGGCTACAACGCAGCCAACGAAACCTACGGCGACATGATCGAAATGGGTATCCTGGACCCCACCAAAGTGACCCGCACTGCACTGCAAAACGCAGCGTCTGTGGCTTCGCTGATGTTGACCACCGAGTGCATGGTGGCTGAGGCGCCTAAGTCTGAGTCAGCTGGCGGCGGCATGGGTGGTGGGGATATGGGTGGTATGGGCGGCATGGGCGGCATGGGCATGTAAATTCATCGTAAAACGGCCCGCTGGGGGCGTTGCAAATCCTTGTCGTGGCGATGCCACTGCCCTGCGGATTTGCGCCTACCCAGCGAACCGTTGTACGACGAATTCCGCTAACCCTGATTCGATTCGGGGAACAGCCGAAACAAAAAACCCGCACGGCGTTTGCCTTACGGGTTTTTTCATTTGCTTCTTTTTTTATAGCAAACTATTGATAATTGACGGGGACTTGAGGCCTTTTTTACTTTAAAAGTTGCTTCACAAACTGGGTGGAGGCCGGTGACAGCACCCGGTCCAGGCGGGTGATGAGGTAAATCGGCGGCACGTGGATGGGCAGATCCAGGGGCAGCACGCGCAGCAGGCCAAGGCGGGCGTAGTGCATGGCGAGCGACAGGGGCATGACGGCGGCCATGTCGGATATTTCCAGCAGGGCGGTGGTGACGATGGTCGATGCGGTTTCGGTGATGTTCAGGCGCGCATGCAGGCCCGCTTCCCGCAGTGCTGCCTCGAAACGCCCGCGCTGGGGAGAGCCCGTCGGTTGCAGTACCCAAGGCCAGTTCACCAGATCAGCGAGCGTCACTTTCGGTTGGTCAAACAGGGGATGGCTGGCGCGCACCACCACCACTTGCGACTCACCCAGCAGGGGCTGGCAGGCGTATTCATCCGCGTTGTTGCCATCGGTCAGGCGACCCAGTACCAGATCCACATCACCCCGGGCGAGTTGCACCAGCATGCGGTCGCTGGTGTCCACCATGACGGACACGGCCACGCGCGGGTGCTTGGTTTTGTAGTCAATGAGCGTGGGGGCCAGCAGTTCGGTCACGGCTCCAGGCACGCAACCGATGCGCAATGAGCCCCGCAAGCCCAAACGCAGTGCGACCAGCTCATCGCGCACCGAACCAAAGTCGGTCAGCACCCGTTTGGCATAACGAATCAACACCTCGCCATAGGCCGTGGGCTCCATGCCCCGCGCCAGACGATTAAACAGCGCCACGGCCAGCGTGTCTTCCAGTTGTTGAAGTAATTTGGTGGCCGCTGGCTGGCTCATGCTCATCGCTTGTGCGGCACGGCCCAGGTTGCGGTGGGCGTCCAGCGCCGTCAAAAGCAGCAACTGCCGGGTGCGCAAGCGCAGCAGCAAGGTGGCATCGGGCAAATCGCTTGTTGTCATATATTTAAGTATATAAATTATTCAATAAATACGATTGGATTGGAATGATCAAGCCTCTTACAGTGCAGCTCAACCAGCCTTGATGGCTGGATGTGCCACACCTTATAAGGAGACTTCCCATGCTGCTCATTCGTTTTGTACGCTTGGCCTTGCCTTTCGCGCTGGTCACAACCCTGGGTCTGGCCTCCTTGGTCAGCGCGCAGATTTACCCGGACAAAGCAGTCCGCATCATGGTGGGCGCGTCCCCTGGCGGCGGTACCGACATCCTGGCCCGCATGCTGGCCGAGAAATTGGCACCCAGTCTGAAGCAGTCTGTCGTGGTGGAGAACCGGCCCGGCGCCTCCAACACGATTGCGGCTGAGTTAACCGCGCGCGCCGCCCCTGATGGCACCACGCTCCTGCTGGCCACCAACACCGGTCAGGCCGTGGCACCGCACCTGCTCAAGCTGAAATACGACCCGCTTAAAGACCTGCAAGCCATCGGGCTGGTGGCCATCATGCCCAACGTATTGGTGGTTTCCAGCAACTCACCGATCAAGTCAGTCAAAGACCTGCTCACAGCCATGGCGGCCAAGCCGGGCGGCTTCAAATACGCCTCCAGCGGCATTGGTAGCACCCAGCATGTGGGCGGCGAGGCGTTTGGTTTGGTGACCAGCACCAAGTCCATTCACATCCCATACAAAGGCAGTTCCCAGGCGCACATCGACGTGATCAGTGGCGAGGTGGACATGATGTTTGACAGCACCTCGTCGGCCATGGGCCAGATCAAGGCCGGTAAATTCCGCGCGCTAGCCGTGGCATCACCTAAACGATCGGCCGAGTTACCCGATGTGCCCACGCTGGCCGAGCAGGGCGTCAAGGGTGCGGATGTTTCCACCTGGTATGGCTTGTTTGTGACCGCAGGAACGCCCAAACCGGTGGTGGATCGCCTGAACGCCGAACTCAGCCGTGACCTGGCCCTGCCAGATGTACAAACCCGTATTAAAGGTCTGGGCGGTGAGATCAGCGTGATGGGCATCGATCAGTTTGCCGACTTCAATCGGGGCGAGTTCGAGCGCTACGGCAAGATCGTGCGGGATGCCAACATCAAGGCCGAATGAGATTGACGAGAAAGAAACCCCAATGACATCACCCCGCCCCCGTCTTTGCGTCCTGTTGGGCGACCCCTCTGGTATTGGCCCAGAAATGGCTGTCAAGCTGTTGCAAAACCCGGCCAATCTGGAGGTCGCTGATTTGCTCATCATTGCGGACCCCAAGGTCATGGCATCCGGTGAACACATTGCTGGCACACCGCTGAACCCGTTGGTTGTTCACTCGATTGACACCATCCGGTTTGAGCCCGGTCGGCCCACACTGCTGTTGCAAAACACGCTGAACGGGCAAGCGCCCGTGCTGGGCGAATGCAACGTCGATTCCGGACAGGCATCTTTTCTGGCACTGGAGACGGCCACCGAGGTGGTCAAGCAGGGGTTGGCTGACGGCATCGTGTTTGCGCCCCTCAACAAACACTCGCTGCGCCTGGGTGGCCTGACGCATGAGGACGAGCTGCGCTACATGCAGGAGCGTTTTGACGTACCGGGTTTTGTGTGCGAGTTCAACATCACCAAGGGCTTGTGGACGTCGCGCGTAACTTCGCATGTGCCGTTGAAAGACGTAGCCGCGTTGATCACTCGCCAGGGCGTGAAAGACGCGGTGCACATCATCCACACCGCGTTGCGCCAGGCAGGTATCGAGAAGCCGCGCATTGCGGTGTCTGGCTTGAACCCGCATGCCGGTGACGGTGGCTCGATTGGCATGGAAGAAATCGAGATCATCGAACCGGCCGTGCGCGAATTGCAGGCCCAAGGTCTGGATGCGCGCGGGCCTTATTCACCCGACACGGTATTTATCGGCGCGCGGCGTGGCGACTTTGATGCCGTGGTATCGATGTACCACGACCAGGGTCAGATTGCGATGAAGCTGATGGGCTTTGAGCTGGGCGTCACCCTACACGGTGGCCTGCCCGTGCCGGTGGCCACATCCGCCAGCGGCAGCGCCTTTGACATTGCCGGCAAAGGCATTGCCAATGTGGCTGGGCTGCAAGAGGCGTTCAATATTTGCGTGCGGATGGCAGCGGCCTGACCGAAGTTAAGCCGTACCACCCACCGTCAACCCGTCAATACGCAGCGTGGGCTGGCCCACGCCCACCGGCACGCTCTGGCCATCTTTGCCACAGGTGCCTACGCCGCTGTCGAGCTTCATGTCGTTACAAATCATGCTGACGCGTTTCAGGCATTCCGGTCCGCTGCCGACCAGCGTGGCACCTTTCACAGGGTACAAAATCTTGCCGTTCTCTACCCAGTAGGCTTCTGAGGCCGAGAACACGAACTTGCCCGAGGTGATGTCCACCTGGCCGCCGCCAAAGTTGGTGGCGTACAGGCCATTTTTGATGCTGGCCACGATTTCTTCAGGCGTTTTGTCACCCCCCAGCATGTAGGTGTTGGTCATGCGCGGCATGGGGATGTGGGCGTAGCTTTCGCGACGGCCATTGCCCGTGGGCTTGACCCCCATCAGGCGCGCATTCATCGCATCCTGGATGTAGCCCTTCAAGATGCCGTCTTCGATCAACACGTTCTTCTGGCTGGTGTTGCCCTCGTCGTCCACGTTCAGCGAGCCACGACGGTCTTGAATCGTGCCGTCGTCCAGCACGGTGACGC
>JANOLC010000318.1:0-6069 GCA_031419575.1 Burkholderiales bacterium
CCGTCTGGGCCACATCGTACTTGAGAATCACCTAACAAATTCCGGATAAATCCCAAATTAGTCGGAGTAACGGGCACAACTATGTCCAGTCCCGTTGTATCAGTATCTTAAATATCCGTCACATATAAAACAATATGAGACAGTGTAAGATATCCCTCAACCACGATTGTTGCCTACCCTCAACAACCGCAGTCCGTCCGTCCATTTATCCGCTCGTTCGACTGTTTGCCTGTCAATCTATTTTTCCGTCCACCCTACATGACGCCATTCCTTCTCATCGCAGTCGATAACTTCGAATTTATTTTACTTTTTTACAACTCCCCTCTGGGTCTCCCTTCACCCTTAATTTCATTTACTTGTCGTACCACACGCCTTAACAAAAATACGCCGCCGTGGGTGTAGGCGGCTACGCCAAGCCCATGCCGCAAAGCTGGCTGGACCGTCAAAAAATCGAGGTTGCCAAACGCGTGGCGCAGGCAGACATCGTGATATCAACCGCGTTGATTCCCGGTCGTCCCGCCCCCACGCTGATCACCGAGGACATGGTCAAGAGTATGAAGTCGGGCTCGGTCATCATTGACATCGCCGCAGGCAAAGGCCCGAACGGGGGAGGCAACTGCCCCATCTCAGAGGCTGACAAAACCGTGGTGAAGTATGGCGTGACACTGGTGGGTGAAACCAACCTGCCAGCGCTGGTGGCGGCCGATTCGTCGTCGCTTTACGCCCGCAACGTGCTGGACTTCCTCAAGCTGATCATCACCAAAGAAGGCACGCTGAAGGTTGATATGGAAGACGACATCGTCGCAGCCTGCCTGATGGCGCAAGGCGGTGAGGTCAAACGCAAATCATAATTTTCCGTTCGGGCTGAGCTTGTCGAAACCTGTCGACAAGCTCAAGGCCAACGGATCTACAGAAAGGAAATTTCCATGGACATCGTTTCTCCCACGATCACCAACCTGATTATTTTTGTACTGGCCATTTACGTGGGATATCACGTAGTCTGGACAGTGACCCCCGCACTGCACACGCCTTTGATGGCGGTAACCAATGCTATTTCAGCCATTGTCATTGTGGGGGCCATGCTGGCCGCTGCGATGACCGAAACCACGCTGGGCAAGAGTATGGGCGTGCTGGCTGTGGCGCTGGCAGCAGTCAATGTGTTTGGCGGCTTTCTGGTCACACGCCGGATGCTGGAGATGTTCAGGAAAAAAGAAAAAAAGGCACCCCCTGTAGCTGAAGGAGTTTCCAAATGAGCATGAATCTGGTCACGCTCCTGTATCTCGTCGCCAGCGTCTGTTTCATTCAGGCGCTCAAAGGACTGAGCCATCCCACCACGTCCATTCGCGGCAACCTGTTTGGCATGATTGGCATGGCCATTGCCGTGTTGACCACGGCGGCCTTGATCGTCCAGATTTCGGGCGAAAACAAGTTCGGTATGGCCTGGGTTGTATTGGGCGTAGTGGTGGGCGGTGGTTATGGCGCCTACCGCGCCAAAACCGTCGAGATGACCAAAATGCCCGAACTGGTGGCGTTCTTCCACAGCATGATTGGTTTGGCTGCCGTGTTCATTGCCATCGCGGCCGTGGTGGAGCCCTGGGCGTTTCAGATTGCGGCCAAAGGCGCCGCCATTCCTGCGGGCAACCGGCTTGAGCTGGCCTTGGGCTCGGTCATTGGTGCCATCACCTTCAGTGGCTCGGTGATTGCTTTTGGCAAGCTGTCGGGTACCTATAAGTTCCGCTTGTTCCAGGGCGCGCCGGTGCAATTTGCCGGGCAACACAAGCTCAACCTGGTGCTCGGCGTAATCTTGCTGGCGAACGTGGCGATGTTCACCGCCACCGGCGAGCAGCATTACTTCGCCATAGCGACGGCGCTGGCATTTGTGATGGGTGTGCTGATCATCATCCCGATTGGCGGGGCCGATATGCCAGTGGTGGTGTCTATGCTCAACAGCTACTCGGGTTGGGCGGCAGCGGGCATTGGCTTCAGCTTGAACAACGCGATGCTGATCGTGGCGGGCTCACTGGTCGGCTCCAGCGGGGCGATTCTGAGCTACACCATGTGCAAGGCCATGAATCGCTCATTCTTCAACGTGATTCTGGGCGGCTTTGGTGGCGAGGCCACCACGGCCGTTGCCGGTGCTGCGGTGCAGCGCGCCGTGAAGACCGGCAGTGCTGACGACGCGGCTTTTGTGCTGGGCAATGCTGAAACGGTCGTCATCGTGCCAGGTTACGGTTTGGCGGTGGCCCGCGCCCAGCATGCCGTCAAAGAGCTGGCCGCCAAGCTGACCGAGAAAGGCATCAAGGTCAAATACGCCATTCACCCCGTTGCGGGGCGCATGCCCGGCCATATGAACGTGTTGCTGGCTGAAGCCGAGGTGCCCTACGACCAGGTGTTTGAGATGGAAGACATCAACGGCGAATTTGGCCAGGTCGATGTGGCCATCATTCTGGGGGCCAATGACGTGGTGAACCCTGCCGCGCATGTGAAAGGCAGTGCCATTTACGGCATGCCGATTCTGGAAGCTTACAAGGCCAAAACCATTATCGTGAACAAACGGTCCATGGCTGCAGGTTATGCCGGTCTGGACAACGAGTTGTTCTACATGGACAAGACCATGATGGTGTTTGGCGATGCCAAGAAGGTGGTGGAGGACATGGGCAAAGCCATCGAGTAATTCAGTTCAGCGCAGTCAAATAAATATTAGGAGATGAACAACATGACCGAACGCATCTGGCTTTCCAGCTATCCCAAAGGCATACCTGCTGACATTGATGTTGCTCAGTACACCTCCGTGGTGGCCTTGATGGAGGAAAGCTTCAAGAAATACGCCAGCCTTGGGGCTTACAGCTTCATGGGCAAGGAGGTCACCTACGCGCAGACGGACAGCCTGAGTCAGGCACTGGCCGTTTACTTTCAGGGCTTGGGTCTGGTCAAAGGCGACCGCGTTGCCGTGATGATGCCCAATGTGCCGCAGTACCCGGTGGCGGTAGCTGCCATCCTGCGTGCCGGACTGATCCTCGTGAACATCAACCCGCTGTACACACCGCGGGAATTGGAACACCAGTTGAAAGACTCGGGTTCCAAAGCCATCGTCATTCTGGAGAACTTTGCCGTCACGCTGGAAAAATGCATGGCCTCCACGCAGGTCAAGCATGTGGTGTTGTGTGCCATGGGCGACCAGCTGGGCTTGATCAAGGGTGCGCTGGTGAACTACGTCGTGCGCAACAAGAAGAAGATGGTTCCTGCCTTCAATTTACCGGACGCCGTGCGTTTCAACGCTGCGGTGGCCAAAGGCAGCAGTGGCACTCTCAAAAAACCGGATATCAAGGCCGATGATGTAGCTGTTTTGCAATACACCGGGGGCACCACGGGTTTGTCAAAAGGGGCCGTGCTGTTGCACCGAAACCTGATTGCCAATGTGCTGCAAAATGAGGTCTGGGGCGCGCCGCTGCTGAGCAAAATCCCGGCGGGCGAGCAAATGGTGGAGCTTTGCGCTCTGCCGCTGTACCACATCTTCGCTTTCACCTACTGCATGATGCTGGCCATGCGTATGGGCGGCAAGCTTGTTCTGATTGCCAACCCGCGGGATATGCCCGCTATGCTCAAAGAAATGTCCAAGCACAAGATTCACGTTGTGCCGGGCGTCAACACGCTGTTCAACGGCATGGCCAACCACCCCGATTTCAAGCTGGTGGACTGGAGCCATCTGAAGGCCACTACTGGTGGCGGTACCGCGGTGCAGGGCGCGGTGGCCAAGTTATGGCTGGAGAAAACCGGTTGCGCGATTCTGGAAGGTTACGGTTTGTCCGAGACCTCACCCACCGCTACCGGTAACCCCGCCACGGCGACGGAATACAGCGGCTCCATCGGCGTGCCCATGCCCAACACTTGGCTCAAGTTGCTGGACGATGACGGCAATGAAGTGGCTCAGGGCGAATCGGGCGAGATCGCCATCAAAGGACCGCAAGTCATGGCTGGCTACTGGCAGCGGCCGGATGAGACTGCCAAGTCCATGACGCCTGACGGCTACTTTAAAACTGGCGACATCGGCGTGATGGATGCGCGCGGTTACTTCAAAATTGTGGACCGCAAGAAAGACATGATTTTGGTCAGCGGCTTCAACGTGTTCCCCACCGAGCTGGAAGAAGTCATGGCCACGCTGGATGGCGTGATGGAATGCGCTTGCGTGGGTGTGGCGGATTCCAAAACCGGTGAAGCGGTCAAGCTGGTCATCGTCAAGAAAAACCCGGATCTGACCGAGGCCCAGGTGCGCGCCTTCTGCAAGGAAAACCTCACCGGCTACAAGCAGCCCAAAGTGGTGGAGTTCCGCGCCGAGTTGCCCAAAACGCCTGTCGGGAAAATCCTGCGCCGGGAACTCCGCGACAAGTGAGCACAACGGCAATCCTCAGCGCCCTGGCTGAGGAGCAGCAGGGTTTGATTGAGCAACTTCAGAACCCCCAACGCACCGAGCGTGCGGGCCGGGTGTTCTGGACGGGCTACCTGCACGGCCAGCCTGTCGTGCTGGCACTTTCTAAAATCGGCAAAGTGGCCGCAGCCACCACCGCCACCACCTTGATTGAGGCCTTTGGTGCCCGGCGCATCGTCTTCACCGGCGTGGCAGGTGGCCTGGGGCCAGACGTGCAGGTGGGCGATGTAGTGGTCGCCAGCGGTTTTGTGCAGCATGACATGGACGCGTCACCGCTGTTCCCCAAGCACCAGATTCCGCTCTACGGGCGTAGTCTATTTGAATGCGATGCCGCATTGAGCGCTACGCTTTTGAAAGCAAACTATTCAGCATTGACAGGGACTTCAGGCCTTTTTCATGCTGAAAATGCTGCACAACCCCAAATTCACCAAGGTTTGATCGTCAGTGGCGACCGTTTCGTCAGCGCCGCCGCTGAAGCCCAGTGGCTGCGAGAGTCTCTGGTCACCAGTGGATTCAACGCGCTGGCCGTTGAGATGGAGGGCGCCGCTGTGGCCCAAGTGTGTTTTGACTACGGCATCCCCTTTGCTGCCGTGCGAACCATTTCAGACCGGGCAGACGACACAGCGCATGTGGATTTCCCGAGGTTCATCAAAGAGGTGGCCAGCCGTTACGCCCTGGCCATCATCAACGCGCTCATGCAAAAGCTGCCTAAGTCAGCCAGCCGCGCCTTCTGAAATACCACATGGGCACCAAGGCGCTGGCAATCATGATCGACACGGTGTACGGGTAGCCCCAGCCGCCCAGGAACTCCAGCTCGGGAAACTTCAGGTTCATGCCGTACACGCTGGCAATCAGCGTGGGGGGCAGCAGCGCCACACTGGCCACCGAGAAAATTTTGATGATCTTGTTCTGGTTGATGTTGATGAAACCCACCGTCGCATCCATCAAAAAGTTGATCTTGTCGAACAGAAACGCCGTGTGCGAGTCCAGCGAGTCAATGTCACGCAGAATCTGACGGGCATCTTCAAACTGCTCGGCGTTGAGCATTTTGCTGCGCATCATGAAACTTAACGCGCGTCGGGTGTCCATCATGTTGCGGCGAATTCGGCCGTTCAAGTCTTCATGTTGGGCAATAGCCGCCAGCACTTCAGCGGCCAGTTGGTCGGTCACGTCGCCAGACAACACTTTGCCGCTGACTTTTTCCAGATCCACATAGATGCCTTCAAGCGTGTCGGCAGAGTATTCGACATCGGCGTCGAACAGCTTGAGCAGCACCTCCTTGGCATCTTCAATCAGGCCAGGCGCGCGGCGCGCGCGCATGCGCAGCAGGCGGAAAACGGGCACGTCTTCGTCGTGAATACTGAACAAAACACCCCGGCTTTTGAGTTCGGCATTGTGTTGGTTCAGGATAAACGCCACCCGCACCGTGCGTGGGTCGGTATCGTCGGCAATTAGGAAGTCACTGCGGATGTGAAGTTCGCCGTTGTCTTCCTGGTAAAAACGGGCGGACTCTTCGATGTCTTCATCCATCGCATCTTCGGGGATGGACAGGCCGTAATACTGCTTGATCCAGCGCTTTTCTTCCAGCGTGGGCGATTCAAGGTCAACCCAGATGGGTTGAAAGTTGGACAGCTCTTCCAGGG
>JANOLC010000319.1:0-1696 GCA_031419575.1 Burkholderiales bacterium
ACGCACCTGGCCCGGCTTGAATTGCGCATCGCCATTGAAGAATTGCTCAAAGCCACCACACTTTGCGGTGAACGGCCTTGTATTGCCCGCCCCTTACCCCGAAATTGGAGCCCTGTCGGTTCCGCTTGAACTGTTTACCAACGCTAACGCCCATGACCACTAAATACATTCATCTCGACATCCGCGGCGAGCACCAAGAAGTTGCCGTCATCCGCCTGGCCCGGTCTGCTAAACGCAATGCCTTGAGCGATGGCGTGATGGCCGAGCTGGCCAAAGTCATCGACGACCTGCCCACCACCGTGCGCGCCGCCGTGCTGGATGGTGAGGGCGAACACTTCTGCGCTGGGCTTGACCTGAGCGAGCTGCAAGAGCGCGACGCGGGCCAAGGCCTGCACCATTCGCGCAGCTGGCACCGCATTCTGGAGCGCGTCCAATACGGCCCGGTGCCCTTCATTGCGGCGCTGCACGGCGCAGTGGTGGGTGGCGGGCTGGAGCTGGCCAGCGCCTGCCACATTCGCGTGGCCGACGAGTCCACGTTTTACGCACTGCCCGAAGGCTCACGCGGTATTTTTGTGGGCGGCGGCGGCTCGGTGCGCATCCCCAAGCTCATCGGTGTGGCCCGCATGACCGACATGATGCTGACGGGCCGGGTCTACAACGCGGCGGACGGCGAACGCATCGGCATGGCGCAGTACCTGGTGCCGCAAGGCCAGGCGTTTGACAGGGCTTATGAGCTGGCCGTGCGCGTGGCGCAAAACGCACCATTGACCAATTACGCGCTGATGCATGCCCTGCCCCGTATTGCCGAGCAAAGCGCTGACCACGGTTTCCTGGCTGAATCGATGATGGCAGCCATTGCCCAAAGCGCGCCCGAGGCCAAAGAGCGCGTCAAAGCCTTCCTGGACGGCAAAGCCGCCAAGGTGAAAAAAGCATGACCACCGCCACCGCTGCGCCCAAGTTTCGCCCCTTTGAATTTGGCGTGACGCGCGCCACGCTGCGCGAAGCCGGTGGCAACCGCTACTTGAGCGCCGATCAGCCCCTGGGCGACTACGCCCACCGCATGACAGACAAGCTGGTTCACTGGGCCACCCAAACGCCGGACCGCACCCTGTTCGCCCGGCGCGACCCGGCGCTGGGTGGCGACTGGCGGCACATCAGCTTTGTGCAGGCGCTGGAGGCGGCGCGCAGCATTGGTCAGGCCTTGTTGGACCGAGGCCTGAGTGCCGACCGGCCGCTGGCGATTCTGAGCGAAAACAGCCTGGAGCACGCCTTGCTAGCCCTGGGCGCGATGTACGTGGGTGTGCCCTACTGCGCGGTGTCGCCCGCCTACTCGCTGATCAGCCACGACTTTGACAAGCTGCGCCACGTACTGGACACGATCACGCCCGGCTTGGTTTACGCCAGCGACTGGGCGCGGTATGGCCGTGCCATCGACAAGGTGGTTCCTGCCGACACTGAGGTTGTTATCAATTCCATAGCAAACTCTTCAAGAGTGACGGGGACTACCAGCACTTTTGACTCGTTATTGACCACAAAATCCACCCCAGCGGTCGAAGCGGCCATGTTGGCGACGGGGCCGGACACCGTCGTCAAGTTTTTATTCACCAGCGGCTCCACCAAGCTGCCCAAGGCAGTGCTGAACACCCAGCGCATGATTTGCGCCAACCAGCAGCAAATGGCGCAAAGCATGCCCGTG
>JANOLC010000320.1:0-6032 GCA_031419575.1 Burkholderiales bacterium
GGCGTGCGCCTGGCGGTGGGCACGGCCTGGCTGGTGATTGTGGCGGCCGAGATGCTGACCGGCGGCGTCGGCATCGGCTTCTGGGTGTGGGACGAGTGGAACAACCTGAACGTCAAAAACATCATCATCGCGATTTTTGTGATCGGCATCGTCGGCCTGGTTCTGGAATACGCACTGATCAAGGTCGCTACGGCCTTCACGTTTGAAGAAGTCAAATCCTAATTAACTTCCGTTCTCCCTGAGCCCGTCGAAGGGCTCAGGGAGAACGGTCAAATGGAGTTTCATCATGAGCGATAACCTAACCACCAAATACATCGAAATCCAGGGCGTCGAGCAAACCTTCAAGACAAAAAAGGGGCCGTTCTGCGCACTGCAAAATGTCAATCTCACGGTTGCCAAGGGCGAGTTTGTGGCGCTGATTGGGCACTCGGGCTGCGGCAAGTCAACCCTGCTCAACCTGATTGCCGGGTTGACCATGCCCACCCAAGGCGGTTTGATCTGTGCCAACCGCGAAATTGCAGGGCCTGGCCCCGACCGTGCCGTGGTGTTTCAAAACCATTCTTTGCTACCTTGGCTGACCTGTTTCGAGAACGTCTACCTGGCCGTGGAGCGGGTATTTGGCTCTGCGAACAAAACGACAGGTGCCATTGCCGAGAGCAAAGCCCAACTCAACGCCCGCACCGATGCCGCTTTGGCCATGGTGGGCCTGACGCCTGCCGCCCAAAAACGCCCCGGCGAAATCTCGGGCGGTATGAAGCAACGCGTGGGCATTGCCCGGGCTTTGTGCATGGAGCCCAAAGTGTTGTTGCTCGATGAGCCTTTTGGTGCGCTGGACGCCTTGACGCGCGCCAAACTGCAAGATGAACTGCTGGCCATCGTGGCCGGCACCCAAAGCACGGTGGTCATGGTGACGCACGATGTGGATGAGGCCGTGTTGCTGTCCGACAAAATCGTGATGATGACCAATGGCCCCGGTGCCACCATTGGCGAGGTGCTGAGCGTTAACCTGCCCCGCCCGCGCAACCGGGTGGCGCTGGCCGAAAGCACACAGTACCTGCAGTACCGCAAAGCCGTCATCGACTTTTTGTACACACGCCAGGCACACGTCGAGAAAGCCGCCTAAGCACCTTCCAGACTGGTGCAATGGCACCATCGGTTTGCACCAATTCGGGAAAACCCGCAATACCTAATCCCTGATATTGGGCGCAGCTGGTCAAAAGTAGCGCAAATCACTGCGAAACTTCGCCCCAAACTGGCACGTTTCTCGCACTGTTGTAGTGAGCCTTTTCACTTCACTACAACAGGATTTGCACCATGGCGGCACAGCCCAGCTACTTCAAGACGTTTCTTAAAGCGGGCCACGCGCCTACATTGGGTGCAGCGTTTTTCTATTTTGCGTTTTCATGCGCTATTTGGGTGATGAACGGCACCATGGCCCCCTTCATTACCGAGGCCTACAACCTCACGCCCGCCCAAAAAGGAGTCATGTTGTCGGTGCCCATTTTTGCGGGCGCGCTGATGCGCTTCCCGCTGGGCCTGTTGGCGCAATACATAGGCCGTAAAAACGCCACACTGGTAGAAATGGGCGGCATCTGCCTCGCCATGCTGTTTGGCTACTTTTACGTCAAGTCTTTCAATGACCTGCTCGCCATGGGCGTGCTGCTGGGCATTGCCGGAGCCAGTTTTGGCGTGGCGCTGTCTTTGGGGTCAGGCTCATTCCCACCCAAATACAAAGGCTTAGCGATGGGCCTGGTCGGTGCGGGCAATGTGGGCACGGCGGTCTCAGCCCTGCTGGCACCCCCTTTGGCACAGGCGTTTGGCTGGCAGACGGTGTATGGCTTTGCGGCCATCGGCATTCTTGTACCCATGGTCGTGATGATCGTGTTCGCGCAGGAGCCACCCGACCTGGACAAACATGCCAGCCTCAAAGAACACATGGCCTGCCTGTTTGAGAAAGACGGCTGGGCCTTCAGCCTGATTTATGCCGTGACGTTTGGTGGCTTTATTGGCCTGATCACGTTTTTGCCCAGCTACTTTTATGACCAGTTTGGGGTATCGAAAGTAGAGGCCGGCCAGCTCACCATGCTGGCTGCGTTCATGGGTGCGGCCCTGCGTGTGTTTGGTGGCTGGATTTCTGACCACTGGGGTGGTGTGAACACGTTGACGGGTGTGCTGGCGGTGATCACGGTCACGCTGGTTCTGTGTGGCCTGGCGGAGAATTCATTGCCCATCACCATGCTGCTGTTTTTGATCTGCTTTGCCGCATTGGGCGCAGGCAATGGGGCGCTGTTTCAGTTGGTGCCCCTGCGTTGGCCGCTCACCACTGCGGTGGCAGGTTCCATGATTGGCGAAATTGGCGCATTGGGCGGTGGGTTGATCCCCAACGCCATGGGGATGAGCAAGCAGTATGCGGGCACCTATCTGTGGGGCTTTATCGGCTTTGCCGCCTGTGCAGCGGCCATGCTGATCCTGCTGCGCAGAATGCAAATTCGCTGGACGCGCACTTGGGCAGAAAAAGGGGGGCGCGCCCGCGCCTAAAGATACCAAACCGATGCGGTAGGCACCGGAAAATCGCATACGATGGAGGCAACTGCAAAGGAGTCCTCCATGAGCGCCCCACTGCCAGATTTTGATCTAAAGGTCAGCCCTGATGATCTCAATGAGCTGTTCAAGCTGCTGATCAACAGCGTGCCCATCGGGATTGCAGTCCTGGATCCCGACTTGCGGCTGCGCTACATCAATGCGCGGCATGCTCAGAAAAATAACCTGAGCGTCTCGGAACACATTGGCAAGCTGATTTCCGAGTTTTTGCCCCAGGCCGCAGCCGCAATTGAACCCAAGATCCAGTTTGTGCTGGACACCGGCATTCCCCTGCTGAATCAGGATATCGTCGGCAATCACCCCTCACCCGATGGCGCGGTGCTGCACCGCCTGGCTTCCTACATTCCGTGGCGCAGCCCAGGCGGTGAGTCCAAGGGCGTGTTGGCAGTGATTCAGGATGCCTCTGTTGATCAGTTTTCCCAACAAATGCTGGAGCAAAGCCAGCACCGCTTGCTGCAAGTGCTGGACAACTTGTTTGCCTTTGTAGGGGTGATGGAGCTGGATGGCACTATCACCCATGCCAACCGTGCGCCGCTGGAGGCAGCTGGCCTCAGCATTGCGGACGTTCGAGGCAAAAAGATATGGGACAGCTACTGGTTTTGCCACGACGAGACGATTCAAAAGCGACTGATGCACGACACCGAACGCTGTCGCCAAGGAGAAGTGGTTCGCTACGACCTGCAGGTGCGCATGATCCATGACCAGCGCATGTGGATTGACTTCATGATGGCACCGTTCAAAGACAAAGATGGCCATATCACCCATCTGATTCCGTCTGCCATGGACATCTCGGCGCGCCACGCCAGTGAGGTGTCTTTGCAACAGTCTGAAGAACGCTTTCAGTCCATTGTGGAGTCGTCTGACGATGCCATCATCACCAAAACGCTCACCGGGGTCATCACCAGCTGGAACCCCGCTGCCACCCGGTTGATGGGCTACACCGCGGACGAGGCCATTGGGCAGCCCGTTACCCTGCTGTTCCCGCCCGCCAACGTCTCCGATGAGGCTGGGTTGATGCAAAGAATCGCCCGTGGCGAACGGGTGACCCCTTTTGAGACAGTGCGGGTTCACAAAAACGGGCAGTTGGTTGATGTGTCCGTCACCATTTCGCCTCTGCGCGACCGCACAGGGACGGTGGTGGGGGCTTGCAAACTGGCCCGTGACATCACGCTGCAAAAACACCAGCGCAGGATTATTGAGCAGGCGCTGGAAGAAAAAACGGCCCTGTTGCATGAAGTGCATCATCGGGTTAAAAACAACCTGCAAATCGTCTCCAGTCTGCTGAATTTGCAGGCGCGCAAAGCCCAACCTGGTGCCGCATTGGCGTTGGCAGACTGCCAGGGACGCATCCAGGCCATGTCCCTGGTGCACCAGTTGCTGTACGAGTCGAGCAATATGGCGGAGGTAGATTTATCGGCCTACATTGACCGGTTGGTGGCCTTGATTCGTGCGACTTGTGACTCATCGGCATTGGGCATCACCATCGCCTTTAGTTGCTGTACTCAGCGCGTGGGCATTGATATTCAACGCGCCATTCCCTGTGGATTGGTGGTCAACGAGCTGGTGTTGAACGCGGTGAAACACGCGTTTCCAGATCAGCGCAAGGGTCATGTCACCATTGAGTTGAAACTTAACGCCACCGGCTGGTTTTGCCTGTCCGTCAGTGACGACGGATGTGGTTTGCCACGTGGTTTTAAATGGGGCAGCAGCGTGGGCCTGGGCACGCAACTCATTCCCTTGTTCGTCAACCAATTACAGGGCACACTGACCAACCCCTCGGTGCCACAGGGTTCTCGCTTCACCATTGAATTTAGCCCGCAATTGGCAGAAGGTTAACGATGCGAATTGAAAGAATTCTGGTGGTTGAAGATGAACCCGTGGTGGCCCTTGACCTGCAGCAAACGCTGGAAGAAATGGGCCACGAGGTGTGCTCCATCCGCTCCAGTTTAAAAACGGCCATTGAAGCTGTTGAACTTTTCAGCCCCTCCCTGGTGCTAATGGATATCAACCTGCAAGGTGCGGGCGACGGCATTGATGCCTGCCAGATGATTTACCAGCGCTGGCAATTGCCTGTCATTTTCTTGACGGCTTTCACTGATGCAAAAACTGTGAACCGTGCCGCCGCCTGCAAGCCCTTTGGTTACGTGATGAAGCCCTACATGGCCAAGGAGTTGTATGCCGTGATGCAGGTGGCCCGCTCCCGCCACGATGCTGAAATGCAGTTGGTGCGGTCTGAAGAGCGCCTGGCCCTGGCCGTTGAGGCCGCGCAGTTGGGTATTTGGGAGTGGGAATCACAAGTGGGCCCGTTACTGGGCGACCCGCGGTTTGGCAGTCTGTGGGGCAACGTACTGCACCCATTTTTGGCCGGGTTACACGCCATGATGGCCCGCATCCACCCGGACGATCGCGCTGAAGTTGAAGGACTGGTGATGCAGCCTGGCTTTTTCAACTGCATCTTCCGCGCCACGCGTGACAACGGCGAGCTGGCTTGGCTGGAGATGTATGGCCACGCCCGCAGCAAAGGCATCGACTCCCATGTGGTGGTGGGAGCCGTACGTGACATCACCTCGCGCAAGCTGATGGAGGAGCGCTTGCGCCAAGCCAATGTAGTCTTCACCACCATCGCAGAAGGCATCATGATTCTGGACGGGGCGGGTTGCCTGGTGTCGGTGAACCCAGCTTTTTCGCGACTCACGGGCTATGCAGAGTCCGAAGTCAAAAGCATGTCGCCAGTGGAGTTCTTGCTGGTGCAAAGTGATGCCGACCCCAATTACGCAACCATCTCAAGCATGGCGGGCGGGGCCTGGTCCAGCGAAGCGATCTGCAAAACCAAAGATGGCCGAATCTTCAATGCGCTGCAACAGATTTGTGTGGTGCGTGATGAAGACGGCACGTCGGTCAACTACGTGCACACCATCTCGGATTTGACCGCCATTCGCTCCACCGAACGCCAACTGGTGCACCTGGCCTACCACGACCCGCTGACCAAGCTGCCCAACCGCCGCCTGCTGCTGGACCGCCTGAAGCAAGCCACGGCCAGCAGCGACCGCAGCGGCCAGGCCGGCGCGCTGCTGTACATTGATCTGGATGACTTCAAAACCCTGAACGACACTCTGGGCCATGACATGGGTGACCTGCTGCTGGAGCAGGTCGCCGCCCGGTTGCTGTCTTGCGTACGGGAAGGTGACACGGTGGCCCGGCTGGGTGGCGATGAGTTCATGGTGATGCTGGAGCAGCTGGGCTCCAAACTGAATGATGCAGCGGCATATACCGAAGCGGTGGGCAAAAAAATTATTGCCGCGCTGGACCAGAGCTACCGGTTGGCCACGCACGACTATCACTGCACGCCCAGCATTGGTGCAACGCTGTTTGAGGGCAGCAAGGAGCGTATCAACGAGCTGATCAAACAGGCCGACATCGCCATGTACCAG
>JANOLC010000321.1:0-2603 GCA_031419575.1 Burkholderiales bacterium
CCCTGACCGACCTGGACAAACAGGGTCGTGACCTGGTCACGAAGTGGGCGCGCGACGCAGGCATGAGTGTGGTCATCGACAAAATTGGCAATGGCTTCATGCGCCGCCCGGGCCGCAACAACGCCTTAGCGCCCATCATGACCGGCAGCCACATCGACACCCAGCCCACCGGCGGCAAATTTGACGGCAACTACGGCGTGCTGGCCGGCATTGAAGTGGTTCGCACGCTCAACGACCACGGCATTGAGACCGAGGCGCCCATCGAAGTCGCGTTCTGGACCAACGAAGAAGGCTCGCGTTTTGTGCCGGTGATGATGGGCTCGGGCGTGTTTGCCAAGGCCTTCACGCTGGAACACGCCTATGCGGCTACCGACATCGAGGGCAAATCGGTAAAAGACGAGCTGACTCGCATCGGCTACGTGGGTGACCAGGAACCCGGCGACCACCCGATCGGTGCGTATTTTGAGACCCACATTGAACAAGGCCCGGTGCTGGAAGACAACGACGTGACCATTGGTGTTGTGAGCGGCGTGCTGGGTATCCGCTGGTTTGACTGCACCGTGACCGGCATGGAAGCCCACGCCGGCCCCACGCCCATGGCCCTGCGCAAAGATGCGATGCAGGTCGCCACCCATTTGATGCAGGAAGTGGTGGCCAGTGCTTTGCGCCACAAGCCGCATGGGCGCGGCACCGTGGGCATGGTGCAGGTGTTCCCCAACAGCCGCAACGTGATTCCGGGCCGGGTCAAATTCTCAATGGACCTGCGCAACAGCACTGACGCACTGGTCGACCAACAGGTTGCCGAAGTTAAAGCCTATGCCACCAAGCTCAGCTTGGACACCGGCTTGAAGATCGAAATTGAAATGGTCTCCAGCTCCTCGGCCATCGCGTTTTCAGACAACTGTGTGGACGCCGTAGGCCGCTCCGCCAAGAAGCTGGGTTACTCCAACATGCCCGTCGTCTCAGGAGCCGGACACGATGCGGTGTACATGGCTAAGCTTACGTCCAGCGGCATGATCTTCATTCCCTGCAAAGATGGCATCAGCCACAACGAGATTGAGGATGCCAAGCCGGAGCACATCACCGCCGGGTGCAATGTGTTGCTGCATGCGATGCTGGAGCGGGCGGGGGTGGTTTAACGACCTCTCCGTCGGCCTGCACTCCCCACTTTTAGATGCTCCAGCTGGGCTGGGCTGAGGCCTAAAATCGGTCAACTGGCGCTGAGGCGCCTTTTTTTTTGCCCGCTTGATCGTTTCACACAGTCCATGTCCCCATCCAACTCCACCTACGACCAGCCCGCCAACAAGCCGAGTCACGTCGCCAGAGAAGAGCACGTCGAATACGGTTCCCTTGCTGACCAAACGCGCCCAGGGCCACGATATCTCTGGGCTGAGTGTGTATGAGCAATAAGAAAAAAGACGATGCTTCTGCCGCGCCCGCCCTCATCCGCTCGTCGGCTGCGGAATACCTGATCCTGGTCGCTGCCAGCGGCGCAGGCGGTGTGGAAGCCGTTTATGACGAAGAAAACGTCTGGCTCACCCAAAGAATGATGGGGCAGCTCTACGACGTGGAAACCCACACCATCAACTACCACCTCAAAAATGTCTTTGCTGACAGCGAATTGCAGGTGGAGTCAGTTATTCGAAATTTTCGAATAACTGCCACCGACGGCAAAACCCACAACACCCAGCACTACAACCTGACCGCCATCATCTCCGTCGGCTACAAAGTGAACTCCGAGCGCGCGGTGCAGTTCCGCAAGTGGGCCACCGACATCATCGAGTCCTTCACCATCAAGGGCTTCGCCATGGATGACGAGCGCCTGAAAAGCGATGACTCCGTCTTGACCAAGCGGTATTTTGAGGAACAGCTCCAGCAAAGACCACATGGGCCTGAGCACCTGGAAAGACGCACCCCAAGGCAAAGTCTAAAAATTTGACGTTGTCGTCGCCAAAAACTACCTCACCCCGGACGATATGGCGCAACTGCCCCACTACGCCCACCGGGTGGAGATGGCGGAGATTGACCTGGAAGCCACGCATGGCGAGTTGGTCAAGATTGAAAAAGCGATTGCTACAGCCAAAGACAAGCACAACGCTTTTTTGAAAGAGCTGGGTTTGAAGCTGTTGCCGTGAGCGTCATGAACATGACACGACGCGAAATCCTCAAAGAAGACGCTAACCCAAAGGTTGAGTCGGGCAGCGTTGGCGGGAGCAAAGACCAAGGCCGACAGCAATTGCACAGACTGCTGCTGGCTGGGCTTCGGTCTGCGCCTACTGCACCCGTCGATTCAGCCTACTTTGCGAACCTGCGAAAGCTGCTCAGCAACAAATAGTTCACCCTAGTCTTTTGTGGCAGCCAGGCAAAAAGCGACGACCGCATTGGCGTGGCCGTGCCCCATGCCGTGCTCCGCCTTGAGCCAGTTCACGATTTCCATGTGCTTCATGCCTTGTTGCTGGCGCACCAGACCGAACCAATGGTCCATGGAGTGGCCATAGGTCTTTTCAATCGATGGGAAATACGAAGCGGGGCCTTTGACTTTTTCAGGTGCTGCCAAGGTGAACTCCTGGCGTTATGCGCTTCAGTGGGACAGCTCAGGAATG
>JANOLC010000322.1:0-3380 GCA_031419575.1 Burkholderiales bacterium
TGAAATCGTCATCGTTGACGAGTTCACCGGGCGGCTGATGTCAGGTCGCCGCTGGAGCGATGGCTTGCACCAAGCGGTTGAGGCCAAGGAAGGCGTGGGCATCCAACCCGAGAACCAGACGCTGGCATCGATTACCTTTCAAAATTACTTCCGGTTGTATAACAAACTGGCCGGTATGACCGGCACTGCCGACACAGAAGCCTACGAGTTCCAGGAAATTTACGGCCTTGAAACGGTGGTGATGCCGCACAACCGTCCCAATAAGCGCGAAGACCAACTCGACCGCGTTTACAAAACCACGCGTGAAAAATACGAGGCATCGATCAAAGATATTCGGGAATGTTATGAGCGTGGCCAGCCCGTGTTGGTGGGCACCACGTCGATCGAAAACTCTGAAATCATTGCGCAGTTGCTGGAGACGGAAAAGCTGCCGCATCAGGTGCTGAACGCCAAACAACACGCCCGTGAGGCAGACATCGTGGCCGAGGCCGGGCGCGCCAAAATGATCACCATTGCCACTAACATGGCCGGGCGCGGCACCGACATTGTGTTGGGTGGCAACATGGACAAAGCTATCAAGGCGGTTGAAGCCGACGAGTCTTTGGACGCAGCGGCCAAGCAAAACCAAATTGAAACCATCCGTGCCACTTGGGCAAAAGACCACGAGGCCATCAAGGCCTTGGGTGGCTTGCGCATCATTGCGACTGAGCGTCACGAGTCTCGCCGCATTGACAACCAGTTGCGGGGCCGCTCTGGACGGCAGGGTGATCCAGGCTCATCGCGCTTTTACCTGAGTCTTGACGATTCCCTTATGCGGATCTTTGCGGGTGATCGCGTCAAGGCCATCATGGATCGCCTCAAAATGCCCGATGGTGAGGCGATTGAAGCCGGTATGGTCACGCGCAGTATTGAGAGCGCACAGCGCAAGGTTGAAGCTCGTAACTTTGACATGCGCAAGCAGTTGCTGGAGTACGACGACGTGTCCAACGACCAGCGCAAAGTCATCTACCAGCAACGCAATGAAATTCTGGACGCAAGCGATTTATCGGCCCAAATTGCTTCGCTGCGCGAAGGATGCTTCACAGATTTGGTACGCCAGTACGTGCCTGTCGAGTCGGTTGAAGAGCAATGGGATATTGCCGGGCTGGAAAAAGTGCTGCTTGATGACTGGCAAATTGAAATCGATTTGAAAGCTCAAGTGCAGGCGGCCAGCGCTATCACCGATGAAGACATTCTTGAGCAGGTGCGCAACCTGGCCAACGAGGTCTTCAACGCCAAGCTTGAGCAAGTGGGTGCCGAAAACTTCGTGCAGTTTGAACGCATGGTTTTGTTGCAAAGTATCGACACTCATTGGCGCGAGCATTTGAGCTCTTTGGACTATTTGCGCCAGGGCATTCATTTGCGGGGTTATGCCCAAAAGCAACCCAAGCAGGAATACAAGCGCGAGGCGTTCGAGTTGTTTGGGCAGCTGTTGGACTCAGTCAAAAACGAAATCACCAAGGTGCTGATGACGGTGAAGGTGCAATCGGGTGATCAGCTGGATCAAGCCGCTGCTGACATGGAAAGTCGCGCCGAGAGCATTACCAATATCACCTACACAGCACCGACTGAAACGGGTGAAGTGACGCAGACGCTGGACGAGGACACCGTGCGCCAACGCCAGGCTATTCCTGCCAACGAGGTGCCACGTGTCGGCCGCAATGACCCTTGCCCTTGTGGCAGCGGGAAAAAATACAAGCAATGCCACGGCAAGCTGGCCTGAAAGAACGCTATGCCTGTCAATCTGCCAGTGCCTAACCCGGCTGACTTGTTCCCTATTGCAGGTGTCCGCATCGGGGTCACCGAGGCAGGTGTCCGCAAAGCCAATCGTAAAGATCTCACCGTGGTGTTGATAGACGCCGGCGCTTCGGTCTCAGGCGTTTTTACTCAAAACAGATTCTGTGCAGCGCCGGTGCAAATTTGCCGGGAACATCTTGGCAAAATTGATGGCACAGGCGCATCCATTCGAGCGATGGTCATCAACACCGGTAACGCCAATGCGGGCACAGGTGAAGATGGACTGACCCGAGCCAGAAGCACGTGTCTGGCATTGGCCAATCGCCTGGGGATATTGCCCTCAGAAATTTTGCCGTTTTCCACGGGCGTCATTATGGAACCGCTGCCCAATGACCGCATTGAAGCGGGCTTGGCTGCTGCCATTGCCGACGCGCAGACAGGCAATTGGCTGCGCGCTGCCGAAGGCATCATGACAACGGATACCGTGCCCAAAGCCTTTGGGGTGCAAGTGCTGATTGATGGTGTGCTGGTTAGTGTCACGGGCATCAGCAAGGGTGCGGGAATGATTCGCCCCAATATGGCCACCATGCTGGGCTTTATGGCGACTGATGCCTGCGTGAGCCAATCGGTCATGCATCAATTGGCGCTGGAGCTGGCTGAAGGTTCATTCAACCGTGTCACGGTAGATGGCGACACATCGACCAATGACTCATTTGTGCTCATTGCCAGCAACAAGGCAAGTCACACGCCAATCCAGTCGCTGGACAGTGCAACCGGCCAGACCCTTAAAGCCGCCATGATGGGTGTCGCCAAACAACTGGCACAGGCCATTGTTCGGGATGGTGAGGGGGCTACAAAATTCATCGCCGTGAAGGTTGACGGTGGACGCACGGCATCGGAATGCCGCAAAGTGGCTTATGCCATCGCACACTCCCCGCTGGTTAAAACCGCCTTTTTCGCCAGCGACCCCAATCTGGGGCGCATTTTGGCCGCCGTGGGCTATGCCGGTATTGATGATCTGGACCAAACCGGCATTGAGCTGTTTTTGGATGATGTTCACGTCGTGACCCATGGCGGTCGCAACCCACAGTACCGCGAAGAAGACGGCCAGCGCGTGATGAAGCAAAGTGAAATCACCGTGCGAGTGGGCTTGGGCCGTGGTGAGGCATCGGACACCGTCTGGACTTGCGATTTCAGCCACGAATACGTCACCATCAACGCAGACTACCGTTCATGAATCCGAATTTTGAGCACCTGCTGGTGCGAGCGGAGCAATTAATAGGCCGCATTGAAGCCGTGTTACCCCAGCCCCTGTCGGAGCCCGACTGGAGCGCGTCCCCCGCTTACCGGTATCGCAAACGAAGCTCTGGCCACGGCACATTGGAGCCGGTGCGCCATGTGGGGGTGATGCGCTTGGACAACCTGAAGGAAATCGAACCTCAGAAAGAGAAAATCCAGCGCAATACCTTGCAGTTTATTGAAGGCAAACCGGCCAATAACGTGCTTCTGACCGGTGCACGGGGCACAGGTAAATCGTCGCTCATCAAGGCCTGCCTGAATGAATATGCTTCGCAAGGCCTGCGCCTGATTGAAGTGGATAAAGC
>JANOLC010000323.1:0-18200 GCA_031419575.1 Burkholderiales bacterium
CGCCAAACACAAGACCCGGGGCGAAACCTACGCCGCCATTTTGTGTGGTGCCAACATGAACTTCGACCGTCTGCGCTTTGTGGCGGAGCGCGCCGAGGTGGGCGAGGAGCGCGAAGCCCTGTTTGCCGTCACGATTCCTGAGGAGCGCGGCAGCTTCAAACGCTTTTGTGAGCTGATTGGCGAGTTGCCCGGCGGGCAGCAAAAAGCGAGAACCTCAGGCGGCAGCCCTCGCAGTGTGACCGAATTCAATTACCGCATCAGCGATACCAACAAGGCGCATGTGTTTGTCGGCCTGACAACGTCCACCAAAGGCGAGTCAGCCAAGATTGCCGCCAATTTCACCCAGCACGGGTTTGCCACGCTGGATTTGACCCACGACGAGTTGGCCAAAGAGCACATCCGCCACATGGTGGGTGGGCACAGCAAGCTGGCGCAAGACGAGCGCCTGCTGCGCTTTGTGTTCCCCGAGCGGCCCGGCGCGCTGATGAAATTTTTGAGCCTGATGCGCCCGGGCTGGAACATCAGCCTGTTTCATTACCGTAATCAAGGGGCCGACTATGGCCGCATACTAGTGGGCTTGCAGGTGCCCTCGGCTGATAACAAAGCCTTCACCCGATTTCTGGACACATTGGGTTACCCCCACGTTGAAGAAACGGCCAATCCCGTCTACCGCCTGTTTTTGCAGCAATGAAAACCATTCGACTCCGAGAAGGCAAAGAACGTTCGCTCCAGCGCCGTCACCCATGGATATTTGACGGGGCTATCGCCCGCGGAGGGGCCGATTCCGGTGAAACCGTGCGTGTGGAAGCGGCGGACGGAAAATTTCTAGCCTGGGCGGCCTACAGCCCAGCCTCCAAAATACGGGCACGAGTGTGGAGTTTTGATGAAAACCAACGCATAGATGCTCAGTTTTTAATAGCTAACTGTGCAGTAGCGACGAGGACCAGAGCACGATTTGATATAAAAAGTGACGGCATGCGGCTGATTCACGGCGAATCCGATGGTTTGCCGGGGCTCATCGTGGACCGCTACGGCCTGGGTTCTGACGGTGTGCTGGTGGCGCAGTTTTTGTCGGCCGGGGCCGAGCGCTGGAAAGACGTGCTGGCCGATGCCTTGATGGCTGCCACCGGTCTGACCAAGCTGTACGAGCGGTCTGACGCCAGTAGCCGTGCGTTGGAAGGGTTGCCCGAGGTCAAGGGCTGGCTACGGGGCGACGGGCCAACCGACCTGGTGTTGCAGGAACACGGCTGGAAGCTGGCGCTCAACATTGCCGACGGCCACAAAACCGGGTTTTACCTGGACCAGCGCGACAGCCGCAAGAAGTTTGCCGACTACGCCCAGCGCCTGAACTTTCAAAGGGTGCTGAATTGTTACTGCTACACGGGCGGATTTACCGTGGCGGCCCTCGCAGGAATGCGAGCTGGTGAGGTTTCGGGAATGCGAGCTCGCGATGCCTCGGGTGGAGCCGCCCACATCACGTCCATCGACTCATCCGGTCCGGCGATTGAGAAAGCCGCCGCCAATGTGGCTTTGAACGGTTTCGATGCGTCGCAAACCACCTTCATGGATGCGGACGTGAACGCGTCACTTCGTCAGTTCGCTGCCGATGGACGAACATTCGACGCCATTGTGCTGGACCCGCCCAAGTTCGCGCCCACTGCGGCGCACGCCGAGCGTGCAGCCCGTGCCTACAAAGACATCAACCGGTTGGCCTTCAAGATTCTGGAGCCGGGTGGCGTGTTGTTCACTTACTCCTGTTCGGGCGGCATCAGCGCTGATTTGTTCCACAAAATTGTGGCCTCGGCCGGGGCAGATGCGGGCGTGGATGGTTACATTTCCGAACGCATGGGCGGCGCGCCAGACCACCCCATGACGATTGCGGTCCCGGAGGGCGAGTACTTGAAGGGGTTGGTGGTGATGCGCAAATAGGGGTGCAAATCAATGCCTGAATTGGCAACTTGAATAGACCGCTAAACTCCCCACCTGCCAGAATTGGCCCCCTATTGCCTCTTTCTTCTGCCTTCACCCATCTTTCTCTATTTCTGCTGAGACCCATCCCACCATGAGTTTGATACCTGCCACCATCCTGACCGGCTTTCTGGGCTCAGGGAAAACCACGCTTCTGAAACGCATTCTGCAAGAAGCCCACGGTCAGAAAATCGCCGTGATCGAGAACGAATTTGGTGAAGAAAACATCGACAGTGACATTCTGGTGTCGGAAACTAAAGAGCAAATCATCCAGATGAGCAATGGCTGCATCTGCTGCACCATTCGAGAAGACCTGCGCGGTGCACTGCGTGATCTGGCTGAGAAAAAGCGCAAGGGTGAGCTGGACTTTGACCGCGTGGTGATCGAGACCACCGGCCTGGCTGACCCTGGCCCGGTGGCGCAAACCTTCTTCATGGACGACGAGATTGCCGAAAGTTACCTGCTGGACTCGATCCTGACACTGGTAGATGCCAAACACGCCGCCACCCAGCTCAATGACCGCCAGGAAGCACGCCGCCAGGTCGGATTCGCCGACCAGATATTCATCAGCAAGACGGACCTGGTTGCCAAAGACGAGGTGGATGCCCTGATGCACCGGCTTAAACACATGAACCCGCGCGCCCCACAAAAGGCGGTTCACTTCGGTGAAGTGGCCCTGAGCGAGGTGTTTGACCTGCGCGGCTTTAACCTGAATGCCAAACTGGACATCGATCCCGACTTCCTCAAGGACGCTGACGATGGGCATGATCACGCCGGGCACGACCACGCAGGCCACAGCGATCACGACCATAGCGACCACGAAAACGGTGAGCATTGCGATCACCCCTCCCACGCGCATGACGACGCGGGGCATGGTCACCACCATCACCATGATGACGACGTGAAAAGCTTTGTCTTCAAGTCAGACCGAGCGTTTGATGCGGCCAAACTGGAAGATTTCTTGGGTGCCATCGTCAACATCTACGGCCCCAAAATGCTTCGGTACAAGGGTGTTTTGCACATGCAGGGCACCGACCGTAAAGTCATCTTTCAGGGTGTTCACCAACTGATGGGCAGTGACCTGGGGCCGGCTTGGGGTGTTGATGAAAAACGCGGCAGCAAAATGGTGTTTATTGGGATTGATTTGCCTAAAGACATCTTTTTGCAGGGCATGGAGCAGTGCCTGGTTTAGGTAGAACGTGAAGTACAACGTTTTTGACTGACAGGGCACACCATGATCTCCTCGTTTTTGCAATTAATGGGTTTCATACCAGCGAAGCCTGTACACTCGCGCGCCAGCGAAAGTACGGAAACGCCGTCAGCAGCGACATCTATTGAGGGTATAAGCTCAAAGAATGCTGTTGCGGCCAATCCCAGTCGCACGGCCACGGATAAAACCCATGCGCAGGCGCATTCTTCGAGGAAGACAGACGTGAAATCAAAAGCCATTCCAGTTCCCGTGCCAACCAAGGCACTCGCCAAGCCCGTCAAGGCTGCCGCTGCGCCTGTGGCCAAACCGGCGCCTAAAGCCGCTGTTAAGTCTGTCGCCAAGACCCAACCTAAAGTTGCGGCCAAATCAGCGTCTAAGCCAGTCGCTAAACCAGTCGCCAAAACCGTGGCGGTGCCTGTCAAAGTTGTTGCTAAATCGGCCGTCCCGCCAGTCGTTCCCGTAGTTGCCCCTAAAGCGGCTGCCGCCAAACCAGGCGTTGCAAAGCCGGTGGTTGCCAAGGTGGCAGTCAAAGAAGTTGTTAAGTCAGTTGAAGTCTCTAAAAACCAGAAACCGCTGCCGAAAGGCGTGGCCAAGCCCGTGAACGAAATCGTCAAAAAAGCCACCCCGTCTGTTGTCAAGCCAACCCCCGCCCCCATCGTGGTGCCCTCTGCCGCTCCGGTGCTCCAAGCGCCCGTGTTGCCGTCTGCCTCTTTGGTACCCGCTGTGAAGGCAGGTCGTCCGTCATCCCGTTTGGCCCAGTTGACGGTGCCGTCCATGGCGCAATCTGTGGCGTCTACGGCTGCCAAGTCCAGCTACACGCAAACCACCAGCATGCCGTTGATCGTTCCACCGCTGCCATCGGCCACCAAAAAGGATGCCAAACTGGTGAACAACTGGAAGACCAAGCCTGTTGAGCAAATGAGCGATGCCGAGTTGATCGCCATGCCCGATTCCGAGTATATGAACGACAAGCAAATGGCGGTGTTTCGCTTGAAGCTGTCGGTTTTGAAGCAGGATATTTTGAACAGTGCCGGTGAAACCACCGAGCACCTGCGCGAAGACACCGTCGTTGTGCCCGACCCGGCTGATCGCGCCACCATTGAAGAAGAGCACGCGCTAGAGTTGCGCACCCGCGACCGCGAGCGCAAGTTGCTCAAAAAAATCGAGCAAGCCATTAACCGCATTGACGCGGGCGACTATGGCTATTGCGATGAAACCGGCGAGCCTATTGGAGTGGGCCGTTTGTTGGCGCGCCCCACCGCGACGTTGTCACTGGAAGCGCAGCAGCGCCGTGAGCTCAAGCAAAAGATGTTTGGGGACTGACCGCAGCCGTTTGTCCGATCACCTGATTTTGTAAACGTATGGCCACCAAAGACACCAACACCGGTTTGTTGTCCAAGGTGGCCAAGTTCGTCCGAAATCCGACGACCAACTGGTCGGACTTGGACAACCCACAGCCTGCGGCTGATGTCGGCTACAACAAGCAGGCGCTTAAAGAGATGATTGAGCGCAAGCGCCAAAACGACTTTGTGCGAAAGCGGGAGTTTGACCAGTTGCGCAAGTTGCGTAACCGTGATCCGTCTGTCAGCGTTGACGGTACGGGGCGCCCGTCTTTCTACCAGAGCAGCATGCCGTCCAACATCGGGGAGAGGGCCGTTACGCTCAAAAAGATTGATGAAATCGAAGCCCAGATGTCCAAGCAGTGGTGGAAGGGTAAACAAGCCGGAGCGGAGCATCAAAATGCGGGGGAGGCGGGGGGAAGTGGATTGACCACCGGCGGTACTGAACAGTCAAGTCAGCCCGGTCAACCAGGCCATGGCTCTTTGGGTGCGACTGCTACGGCCCGTACTTCAGATGGTGTGCCTGTATCGTCCGACAAGGGCGATGCCCATGCCGATTTCGAGCTAACCCAACCGGCTGACCCTGGCGTGGAGTCGCTGTCTCCCAGTCGCGGGGTGAGCAGCGACTTTGTCGCAACACGTGACAACCCCAACGCGGCGGGTGCCAATCAAAAGCCACGGGCTCGCGCGTCTGAGGGCGAGGGCTCCGGATTCTCAACCTCCAAGTTGTTTGCTGTTGAACTCAGCGACGACACCACCGACCCTGATCTGGAGGAAGCCGCCATCCGGTTTGCCAATGGCGACGACCAGGGTGCAGAGTCCGGTCTACTGGATGTCCTCAAACGACATGGCCAGACTTCACCGGCCGCCGAGATTTGGACGGCTGCCCTGTTTGATCTGTATCGTGCCACGGGTCAGCAAGGTCGCTTTGAAGACATTGCGATTGATTTCGCTGAGCGTTTTGGTCGCTCGGCCCCTGCCTGGTTTTCAATGCCTGAGCAGTTGGGCATAGCAATTCCTACTCCGCCTAAAAGCAAGGTCAAAGCCAACGCTGCACCGGTTCAAGTCGCCATCTGGACGTGCCCTGAGAGGCTGAATGCCACGGCTATGAACGACCTTCATTTGGCGCTGGCCAACGCACCATTGCCGTGGCATCTGGATTGGGTGCCTTTGCAGTCCATTGAATCCGATGCGCTGAATCTGCTGAGCCAATTGTTTTCAAGTTGGTGCACGCTGCGCGTCAAGCTGCGTTTTGTGGGGGCTGACCGCCTTGAAAAAGCCTTGGCCAAGCGCACGCCTTCTGGTGACAAAAACGTTGCATTGGATTGGTGGCAACTGCGCATGGACGCGCTGCGAATCATGCGGTTGCAAGACGAGTTTGAGCTGGTCGCGTTGGACTACTGCGTGACGTTTGAAGTGTCCCCACCGGCTTGGCAAGATGCGCGCTGTGGATATGTCAGCGAGCGCAGCACTCGCGTCGAGGAAGTAGAGACTGCAAAAGCCACCCTGTCCGGGTCGACCGTGCCACCCGATGCAGGAGATCAGGCGCACACGGTGCCGGTCGGGCTTGACAATGCCCCCGCTGTGGTGGTTGAGCTGGTTGGTGAAATTACTGGCGATGCGGTCGATGCCTTGCAAAAACTGGAGACCGGTCGGCATGAAGGCGCTGGGCGGCTGGTGGTGTCTTGCGCCAAACTGATTCGCGTTGATTTCTCCGCCGCTGGTAGCCTGTTGAACTGGGTAGCCAACCGCGAGAACGAAGGCTGCAATGTGCAGTTTCGAGATGTGCATCGCTTGGTGGGGGCCTTTTTCAACGTCATTGGCATCAATGAGCACGCCCGCGTCGTGTTGCGCAGTAACTGAGCTTCCGTCGCCCGCTCTTCGTTGCTCGTTCCTGGCCCTTTCTTCACCTGCCACCCTCATCTGCTCAAACTTGAAATCAGGCCCCCGGTCCTGATTTAAACACTACATGGAACAATTTCACGGAACTACCATCATCAGCGTGCGCCGCCAAACGCCGCAGGGCATGCAAGTCGCCATTGGCGGCGATGGCCAAGTCACCCTGGGCACCATCGTGGTCAAAGGCACAGCGCGCAAGGTGCGCAAGCTTTACCACGGCAAGGTGCTGGCCGGGTTTGCCGGGGCCACCGCCGATGCCTTCACGCTGTTTGAACGCTTTGAAGCCAAGCTGGAGAAGCATCAAGGTCATTTGGTGCGCGCTGCCATTGAGCTGACCAAAGACTGGCGCACCGACCGCGTCTTGCGCCGCCTGGAGGCCATGCTGGCCGTGGCTGACAAAGAAGCCTCGTTGATCATCACCGGCAATGGTGATGTGCTGGAACCCGAACGCGGTATTGTGACCATTGGCTCAGGTGGTGCCTATGCGCAGGCCGCTGCCATAGCCATGCTGGAGCACACCGAATTGTCGGCATCGGAGATTGTGAAAAAGTCGCTGGAGATTGCCGGTGAGCTGTGCATCTACACCAACATGAACCACACCATTGAAACGCTGGACTAAATAGATGTCTTCCATGACCCCACAGGAAATCGTTGCTGAGTTGGACAAGCACATCGTCGGCCAGAACCAAGCTAAGCGCGCCGTTGCCATTGCCCTGAGAAACCGCTGGCGCAGGCAGCAAGTCGAACCCGGCTTGCGCACCGAAATTACCCCCAAAAATATTTTGATGATTGGCCCCACGGGCGTGGGTAAAACCGAGATCGCCCGTCGGCTGGCCCGGTTGGCGGATGCCCCGTTCATCAAGGTCGAGGCCACCAAGTTCACCGAGGTAGGTTACGTCGGCAAGGACGTGGATGCCATCATCCGTGACTTGGCTGATGTGGCTGTCAAACAAACCCGTGTGACCGAGATGAAGAAAGTGCGAGAGAGGGCGCAAGACGCTGCCGAAGAGCGCATTCTGGACATTTTGGTGCCAGGGCCACGAATTGACCCGAATGCACTGCAAAACGAGCAAGCTGCCGAAGGGGCTGCGCGTCAAACATTCCGTAAAAAATTGCGTGAAGGCCAGCTGGCGGACCGCGAGATCGAGATGGATGTCGCCCAATCCGCGCCTCAGTTAGAGATCATGGGCCCGGCAGGCATGGAAGAAATGACGGAGCAATTGCGCGGCATGTTTGGCCAGATGGGCCAGCAAAAGCGCCAGACCCGCAAGCTCAAAATCAGTGAGGCCCTGAAATTGGCGGTGGATGAGGAAGCGGCCAAGCTGGTCAATGAAGAAGAAATCAAAACGCAGGCGCTCTACATGCTGGAGCAAAACGGCATTGTTTTCATTGACGAGATTGACAAGGTCACGTCACGCAGCGAGGGCAGCGGTGCGGAGGTGTCGCGCCAGGGTGTGCAGCGCGATTTGTTGCCACTGGTGGAGGGAACCACCGTGTCCACCAAGTACGGCATGGTCAAGACAGATCACATTCTGTTCATCGCCTCAGGGGCGTTCCATTTGAGCAAACCCAGCGACTTGATTCCGGAGTTGCAAGGGCGTTTCCCGATTCGGGTGGAGCTGCAATCGCTTTCTGTGCAAGACTTTGAAGCCATCCTCACGCAAACGCATGCCTCCCTGGTCAAGCAGTACCAGGCTTTGCTGGCGACTGAGCGTGTGGCGGTTGAGTTCTCTGCGGAAGGCATTACCCGCCTGGCACACATTGCGTTTGACGTGAACGAACGCACCGAGAACATCGGCGCGCGGCGTCTGTCCACCGTGATGGAGCGGCTGCTTGATGACGTGAGCTTTAACGCAGCCAATCTGGGCGGGCAAACCATTGTGGTGAACGCCGCCTATGTGGACGAGCGCTTGGGCGAGCTGAGTCGAGACGAAGACTTGTCCCGCTACATTTTGTAAATCAGCCCAACCCCCACTTGGGGGGTGAACTTTACCTTCAAGCATCACTTTCACATCCTGTGCTAAGTGCTTAATTTAGAACGATTTTTAGCGTCAATTGACCTGCAAAATCTGTTCTAAGTCCTTGATTTCATTGGAAAAATTTGTTGTAAGCCCTCTTGCATCGCCTTGATTTGCTGATACAGTGCAAAAAAGTGCAATTAAGTGGAAAAAAGTGCCTTGGTGCTTCCACTTTTAATCGTTTCTTTGCCTGTCTATCAAAAAAAGGTGTTTTGCTGTGTTCCAAGGAGCCTCGTCATTAAGTCTTGATGCGAAGGGTCGGCTGTCTGTGCCGACCCGGCATCGTGACGTGCTGAGCGCGACGGCCTCCGGTCAGCTCACCATGACCAAGCACCCCGACGGCTGCCTGATGATTTTCCCCCGCCCTGAATGGGAAAAATTCCGTGAGCGCGTGGCTGCACTGCCCGCGTCCGCCCAGTGGTTCAAACGCATGGTGTTGGGCAACGCCATGGATGTGGAGATGGATGGCACCGGCCGTGTGCTGGTGTCGCCCGAGCTGAGGGCGACGGTGGGCATTACCCGAGACACCTTCCTGCTGGGCATGGGCAGCCACTTCGAGTTGTGGGACAAACCCACCTACGACGCCAAAGAGGCGCAGGCCATGCAGGGTGAGATGCCCGATGTCCTCAAAGACTTCTCCTTCTGAAAGCCGACGGTGGACACCCCATGGAAACACACCACCGTCTTGTTGAACGAAGCGGTCGAGGCCCTATTCAGCAATGCGGACGAAGTAACCGATGCCCAAAGCGGCACGGCAGGCACCTACGTGGACGCCACCTTCGGGCGGGGCGGCCACTCCGGGTTAATCTTGTCCCGGCTGTCACAGCAAGGGCGGTTGATTGCCTTCGACAAAGACCCGGATGCGGTGCTGGCGGCCGCACAAATCACCGACCCGCGCTTCTCGATCCGTCACCAGGGTTTCAACCATCTCGCGGAAGTGGGGCAAGGTGTTGCGGCAGGCGTTCTGATGGATTTGGGCATCAGCTCACCCCAGATCGACACGCCCGAGCGGGGTTTCAGTTTCAGGTTCGAGGGGCCGCTGGACATGCGCATGGACACCACGCGCGGCATCAGTGTGGCGCAGTGGTTGCAGACGGCCGAAGCCGACAAAATTGCGGAGGTGATACGTGACTATGGTGAAGAACGGTTTGCTGGGCCCATTGCAAAGGCGATTGTTGCTCGCCGACAGGCACGGGGCCCAATTTCAACCACCACCGAGCTGGCCCAGCTCGTGGCTGATACGGTCAAAACCCGCGAGTCGGGCCAGAACCCTGCAACGCGCACATTTCAGGCTCTTCGGATTTTCATCAATGCCGAGCTTGAAGAGCTGCAACAGGCGCTAGAAGCCAGTCTGGACGTGTTGCAACCCGGAGGCCGACTTGTCGTGATCAGTTTCCACTCCCTGGAAGACCGCATCGTCAAGCAGTTCATCGCGAAACATTCACGCGATGAGTACGACCGCCGAGCGCCTTTTGCCGCGCCCAAAGTAATGAAACTCAAGGCGCTGGGCCGCATCAAGCCCTCCGTCGGTGAAGTGGCGGGTAACCCGCGTTCGCGCAGCGCCGTGATGCGTGTGGCGCAAAGGACAGCGGCGTGACCAGGCTCAATTTGGTTTTGTTGCTGGCCGTGCTGGCCAGTGCGCTGTACTTGGTCAACGTGCAATACGAGTCGCGTCGCCTGTTCTCGGCCATTGACAAGCTGAATTCCGACGCGCTGAAGATAGAAGCGGAGAACGAGCGCCTGCAAGTGGAGAGGCGTGCGCAAGCCACGCCACTGCGGGTTGAGAAGCTGGCCAAAGACCAGCTGCATATGCGCACTGCCACGCCAGCCATCACCAACTACGTCACCTACACCGCTGAGGCCAAGCCGTGAGCCGCAGCATCGCCTATACCTCCAGCCCCTTGCTGGCCAGCCGCACACCGGTGTGGCGCAGCAAATTCATCGTGGCAGCGATTGCCCTGGCATTCATTGGCCTGGCGGCACGCGCTGCCTACATCCAGGTCGTCTCCAACGACTTTTATCAAAAACAGGGCGAGGTGCGCTTTGCTCGCACACTGGAGCTGCCCGCCAACCGGGGCCGTATTCTGGACCGCAACGGGTTGATTTTGGCCTCCAGCGTGCCGGCGCCCAGCATTTGGGCGATTCCGGAAGACGTGGCACTGGACAAAGCCGAGTCGGTTCAATTGGCCAAACTGCTTGAAATGCCCGTTGCCGATCTGGACAAAAAGCTGATCAACCCGGACAAGTCGTTTGTCTGGCTCAAGCGCCAGGTGGATGACGGTGTGGCCCAACAAATCGCAGCCATGGGCCTCAAGGGCATTTACCAGCGCAAGGAATACAAGCGCCAGTACCCCGAAGGCGAAGCCGCCGCCCATGTGGTGGGTTTTACCAACGTGGAAGACAACGGGCAGGAGGGCGTGGAGCTCTCGTTCAACAAGGAACTGGGTGGCCGTGCCGGCTCTCGCCGCGTCATCAAAGACCGCCTGGGCAAGGTGGTAGAAGCCGTGGGTGAGACGATTCCCCCGGCCGATGGGCGCGACCTGCAGCTCAGCATTGACAGCAAGGTGCAGTTTTTTGCGTACCAAAAATTGCGCGATGCCGTGACGGTCAACAAGGCCAAAGCCGGTAGCGTGGTGGTTCTGGATGCCATCACCGGCGAGGTGCTGGCGCTGGCCAATTACCCATCCTATGTGCCCGACAAGCGTCGCAACATGAGTGGCGAGCAGTTGCGCAACCGCGCACTCACCGACACCTTTGAGCCCGGTTCAGTCATGAAGCCGTTCACCGTGGGCTTGAGTCTGGAGACGGGCCGCGTCAAACCTCAAACATTGATCGACACCGGCACTGGAAAATACACCATCACCGGCTCCACCATTTCTGACTCGCACCCCAACGGCGTGCTCACAGTCGAGGGTGTGATTCAAAAGTCCAGCAACATAGGCACCGCCAAAATCGCCATGCAAATGCAGCCGCGCGAGATGTGGGAGCTGTTTTCGCAGGCCGGTTTCGGGCAAAAGCCGCAAATCAGCTTTCCCGGTGCAGTCTCGGGCAAGTTGCGGCCGTACAAAACATGGCGGCCGATTGAGCAGGCCACCATGTCTTATGGCTATGGTTTGTCGGCCTCACTGTTTCAAATGGCACGCTCTTACACCGTGTTTTCGCATGACGGGCAAATCATCCCCGTGACCATGCTGAAAAACAGCGAACCTGCCGTGGGCACTCAAGTGCTGTCTGAGCAAACCGCCGGGCAGATTCGCAAGATGCTGCAAATGGCGGCTGGCCCCGGTGGCACCGGCCAAAAGGCACAAACGATTGGTTACTCAGTCGGTGGCAAGTCCGGCACGGCCTACAAGCAGGTCGGCAAGGGCTACGGCTCAGCAGGCAACCGCAAATACCGGGGCTGGTTTGTGGGCATGGCCCCCATTGAGAAACCCCGCGTGATTGTGGCCGTGATGATCGACGAGCCCACTGCGGGCCAGTACTACGGCGGTGCGGTGGCGGCACCCGTGTTCAGCGAAGTGGTACAGCAAACCTTGCGCATGATGGGCATTGCACCGGACATGGCCGTCAAACCGCAAATTGTGGCGACTGTGGAGGAGAGCTTCTGATGCGCCAGCCTGACTCACCTTTGACGCCTCTTGAATCTCCTTTTCACGCCGCGCAGTGGTTGCACAGCTGCGTCACGGGCCAACTGCACATTGACAGCCGCAAAGTGCGTGCAGGCGATGGCTTTGTCGCCTGGCCCGGCGCGGCAGTGGATGGCCGGGCCTTTGTGGCCGATGCTTTGCGGCAGGGCGCGCACGCGTGTCTGGTCGAGGCGGTTGGTGTTGAAGCGTTTGCGTTCAATACACCGGAATCGAATGCTGGCATGGACAGTGGCATGGTGGGTGGAATGGGGAATGGGGTCGGTTGCTACCCCGGCCTCAAAGCCGCAGCGGGGTTGATTGCGGCCGAGTACTACGGCAACCCGACCTTGGAGCTGGCTGTGGTGGCCATTACCGGCACCAATGGCAAAACGTCCACTGCCTGGTGGCTGGCCCACGCATTGTCAAATGCCGCCCCTCACGCACACCCAAATTCACTATTAAATAGTGAGCAAACTATTGATATTCCGTGCGGACTTGTAGGTACTTTGGGCATTGGAAAGCCGCAACAGGGCCATTTTGACCTCATCACAACCGGCATGACCACGCCGGACCCGGTGTTGCTGCAACAGACCTTCCGCGAGTTTGTGGCCGGTGGCCTCAAAGCCTGCGCGATCGAGGCTTCGTCCATCGGGCTGGAGGAGCAGCGACTGGCGGGCACGCACATTCGCTGTGCGGTGTTCACCAACTTCACGCAAGATCATCTGGATTACCACGGCAGCATGGACGCCTACTGGCTGGCCAAGGCTGCACTGTTTCAATGGCCCGGCTTGCAAAGTGCCGTGATCAACATTGACGACAGCTACGGGGTCGACCTGGCGGCGAGCCTGAGCAACACCGATCTGGATGTCTGGACGGTGTCATGCGCCCACCCGGCGCGTCTGCAAGCCAGCGGCATCACGTTTGAGAAGGGTGGCTTGTGTTTCACCGTGACCGAGAGCATTGGCACTGACGGAGGCGCAGAGGCTCACCAACTGGTCACACGCATGATCGGTCAGTACAACGTCTCCAATCTGCTGGGCGTGATGGGTGCCATGCGCAGCTTGGGCGTGCCACTGGCCGCCTGTATCCGGGCTTGCGGCAATTTGCAACCCGTGCCCGGCCGCATGACGTGCCTGGGCGGTAGTGCCCAACCTTTAGTAGCCGTGGACTACGCCCACACGCCCGATGCTTTGAGCAACGCTCTGCAAGCGCTGCGCCCTCTGACAAGCCAACGCGGTGGTCAGTTGTGGTGCGTGTTTGGCTGCGGTGGCGAACGCGACCCCATCAAGCGGCCCCTGATGGGCGCGATTGCCGCCAGGTTTGCTGACCGGGTGGTGGTCACCAGTGATAACCCACGCAGCGAAACACCGCAGTCCATCATTAGCCAGATTTTGCTGGGACTGGTCGGCCATGAGGCGGTTGAGGTTCAGTCCGATCGGGCGCTGGCCATTGCCTATGCCTTGCGAGGCGCAACGGTCAATGATGTAGTGCTGGTGGCGGGGAAAGGTCACGAGGCCTATCAGGAGATTGCTGGCGTGAAGCACCCGTTTTCTGACGAGCATCACGTTGCCCTGTGTCTGCAGGCATGGCAAACGTTGCAAACGTTGGAAGTAGACCCAGCCCCGCGCGAGGTGGCCGTATGATGACTTTGCAGCAAGCTTTGGCGTGGTTGCCCGGCGCGAAGCTGGTGGGCGGCGACACCGCGGGCGACCTGACGATTCAGCGTGTGCACACCGACACCCGCACCATTCAGCCGGGTGATTTATTTGTGGCGCTTAAGGGTGACCGTTTCGATGCGAATGATTTTCTGCTGGATGCCCAAGCCAAAGGCGCAGTCGCGGCGCTGTGCCATTCACAAGACCAGTTAACGCAAGCCGGGTTACTCGATTTCCCCGGTTTGGTGGTATCAGATACCAAGCTCGCGCTGGGTCTTCTGGCCACGGGCTGGCGCGCTCAGTTCAAACTGCCTCTCATCGCAGTCACCGGCAGCAACGGCAAGACCACGGTGACGCAGATGATTGCGGCCATTCTGCGGGCCTACCGCCCCGAGAACATGCTGGCCACGCAAGGCAACTTCAACAACGACATCGGTGTTCCACTCACCCTGCTTCGCCTGCGGGCCCACCACACCATCGCGGTGGTCGAGTTGGGTATGAACCACCCTGGCGAAATCGCGCTGCTGGCCGCCATGGCGTGCCCTACCGTAGCGCTGGTCAACAACGCACAGCGCGAGCATCTGGAATTCATGTCAACCCTTGAAGCCGTGGCGCGGGAAAACGGTTCGGTGATCGAGGCGCTACCCGGCAACGGCGTGGCTGTGTTTCCGCATGACGACACCTACACCACGCTGTGGCATGACTTGAAGCGCCAGCGCGCGCAGTTGACGTTTGAGGTGGCACCGCTCTCTTCCATGACCACCACTGACTCACCTGCCGACATCCTGTGCACGTCCGTTATCTGGGCACACGGGGCGTGGCAAGTGCAGGCGCAAACTCCGGTGGGTGCGCTGGCCTATGCGCTGCACATTGCTGGTGTGCACAACGTCAAAAACTCATTGGCCGCCGTCGCCTGCACGCTGGCTGCCGGGGTGCCACTGGGCGCCATCGCCCATGGCCTGGCAGCCTTCGAGCCCGTCAAAGGCCGTTCGCGCGCACTAGCCGGTTTTTTTGAAGGCCATGAATTCACGCTGGTGGACGACACGTATAACGCCAACCCGGATTCTGTGCGGGCCGCCATCGACGTTTTGGCCGCTTTGCCTGGGCCGCGTTTGCTGGTGCTGGGCGACATGGGCGAGGTAGGCACGCAAGGCCCGCAGTTTCATGCGCAAGCCGGTGCGTATGGCAAAGCCGCAGGCATCGAATCGGTCTTTGCGCTGGGTGAACTCTCGCAAGTCGCTGTCACGCATTTCGGTGCAGGTGGCAGGCACTTTAAAGACATCGGTAGCCTGAACACCGCTGTGCTGGCGGCCTTGCCAAATGTCGCCAGCCTCGTGGTCAAAGGCTCCCGCTTCATGCGCATGGAGCGCGTGGTTGAAGCCGTCATGGCGCAGTCGCAACACAACTTAGAAAAAACCAACGAAGAGGTGCCATGCTCCTGACCTTAGCTCAGTATTTACAAAGCCTGTCGCCGGATCTCGGATTTTTCCGGGTGTTCCAGTACCTCACGTTTCGCGCAGTGATGGCTGCACTCACCGCCTTGTTGATGGGCCTGTTTGCCGGGCCAGCGGTGATTCGCCACTTGACCAGCCTCAAAATTGGCCAGCCCATTCGCGGCTACGGCATGGAGTCGCATCTGAGCAAAAGCGGCACCCCCACCATGGGCGGCGTGTTGATTTTGTTGTGCATTACGGTCTCCACCCTGCTGTGGTTTGACTGGACTAACCGCTTTGTGTGGATTGTGTTACTGGTCACTTTAGGCTTTGGCGGCGTTGGCTGGGTGGACGACTGGCGCAAGGTGGTCAACAAGGACCCAGAAGGCATGCCCTCCCGCGAGAAATACCTTTGGCAGTCCATCATCGGCGTGGTCGCAGCGCTCTACCTGGTGTTCAGCATTTCCGAGAACTCCAACATGCGCGTGCTGGAGCTATTTTTCAAATGGGTACAAAGCGGTTTCGATCTGAACCTACCGCCCAAAGCTGGTTTGTTGCTGCCCTTTTTCAAGGAAGTCAGCTACCCATTGGGTGTTCTGGGCTTTGTGATCTTGACCTATCTGGTGATTGTGGGCTCCAGCAATGCAGTGAATCTAACGGACGGTCTGGATGGCCTGGCCATCATGCCGGTGGTGATGGTGGGCTCCGCGCTGGGTGTTTTTGCCTACGTCACGGGCAGCGCGGTCTACTCCAAATATTTGTTCTTGCCGCACATCGCCGGTGCGGGTGAGTTGCTGATCTTCTGCTCGGCCATGGCGGGTGCCGGGTTGGCGTTTTTGTGGTTCAACACACACCCGGCGCAGGTGTTCATGGGGGACGTGGGCGCGCTGGCGCTGGGCGGCGCTTTGGGTACGGTGGCGGTCATCGTGCGTCAGGAAATTGTGCTGTCCATCATGGGCGGCATCTTCGTCGTTGAAGCGCTGTCGGTCATGCTACAGGTTGCCTGGTTCAAGTACACCAAAAAGCGCTATGGCACGGGCCGCCGCATTTTGAAGATGGCCCCGTTGCACCACCATTTCGAGAAAAGCGGCTGGAAAGAAACCCAGGTCGTCGTGCGCTTCTGGATCATCACCATGCTGCTGTGCCTGGTGGGCTTGTCAACGCTCAAGCTTCGGTAAACCACTGAACCAACAACACGCACATGCTGGCACCGCTTCAAGACCAACACGTTCTCATTCTGGGCCTGGGTGCATCCGGCCTGGCGATGGCGCGTTGGTGCGCGCGCGCGGGTGCCCGCGTGACGGTGGCGGACACGCGCGAACAGCCGCCCCAATTCACTGCTTTGCAACGCGATGTGCCCGGCGCAACATTCGTGGGTGGCCCGCTGGACGCGAGCTTGCTGGCGGGTGGCACTATCACCACCATTTTGAAAAGCCCCGGCTTGACGCCAGCCTCCGTTGCTGCAGTCACTTCAAATTTAATAGCTAACAATGTCCATTTAACGAGGACTTCGGGCGAATTAGGCGTATTTTCCCAGGCGCTGGCTGATTTGAAGGCCTCCCGCGGCTACGCCCCTGTCGTGCTGGCCATCACCGGCACCAATGGCAAAACAACCGTCACGTCCTTGACCGGGCAATTGATTGAGCGCGCGGGCAAAACCGTGGCCGTCGCGGGCAATATCGGCCCCACACTGCTGGATGTGTTGACGCATCACCTGAGCGCCGACAGCCTGCCCGATGTGTGGGTGATTGAGCTGTCGAGTTTCCAGCTTGATGCGCTCAGCAGCGACGACAGCTTTGAGCCCACCGCTGCCACTGTGCTCAACATCACGCAGGATCATCTGGATTGGCACGGTAGTCTGCAAGCCTATGGCGCCGCTAAAACCCGCGTGTTCGGCAACACAGCACTGATGTTGCTCAACCGTGAAGACCCGCTGGTGATGGCCATGTTGCCCGTTGTGTCAACGCTGGGCCGCGTCAAAGACCGCATTCCCCAGCGCGAGCACATTACTTTTGGGGCTGATATGCCACAGCGCCCCGGTGACTTTGGCATTGAAGAAGTCAACGGCATGGTGTGGCTGGTGCGCGCGCTGGACGCTGACGAAACCAAGCGCCGCCGAAACGAGGAAGCCGAAGAGCTGCACATTCAGCGCCTGATGCCTGCTGATGCCCTGCGCATTCGTGGGCGACACAACGCCGTCAATGCCCTGGCTGCGCTGGCTTTGGCTTCTGCCGCTGGCTGCGCTCTGGCCCCCATTCTGTTTGGTCTGCGTGAATACCGGGGTGAGCCGCACCGGGTGCAATCCATTGGCATTCTTAACGAGGTCGAATTTTTTGATGACAGCAAGGGCACCAACGTCGGGGCCACCGTGGCCGCACTCAATGGTCTGGGGCCAGATCGCAAAGTCATCGTTATTTTGGGAGGTGACGGCAAAGGGCAGGACTTCTCGCCACTGGCCCAACCTGTGCAACGCTACGTGCGCGCGGTGGTGCTGATGGGGCGCGATGCCGCCTTGATTCATGAGGCACTGCAACACACCGGGGTGCCCCTGTTTGATGCAGCTTCCATGGAAGACGCCGTGATGCAAGCCAATGGGTGCGCTCACGCGGGTGATGCCGTGCTGATGTCGCCCGCCTGCGCCAGCCTGGACATGTTTGACAATTACGCCCACCGGGCGGCGGTGTTCATGGCCGCTGTTTCCAGTCTGGCCATGGCCAGCGGTGTTGAGCTGGAGGGCACGGCATGAGTACGCTCACCGGGTCCAGCCGGTCTAACGCGCCCAGCCGTCTGGCCACGTTTGATCAAACCTTGGTGTGGGTGACAGTGGCGCTGCTGGCCTGGGGCTTGGTCATGGTGTATTCGGCCTCCATCGCCATGCCCGATAACCCCAAGTTTGCGCGCTACGCCCCCACGCATTTCCTGACGCGCCACGTCCTGTCCATCGTGATTGCGTTCGTCGCGGCACTCATTGCGTTTCAGACCCCCTTGGCAGCGTGGGAAAAGTTGGCTCCGTGGTTGTTTGTGGTGTCCCTGATTTTGCTGATCGTAGTG
>JANOLC010000324.1:0-3866 GCA_031419575.1 Burkholderiales bacterium
ATTCGCATCGGCGGGCGCCAGTCCAACGCGCAGTATCAGTACACGTTGCAGGCCGATGACCTGGAAGACCTGCGCACGTGGGACCCGCGCATTCGCCGGGCGCTGATGGCCCTGCCCGAGCTGGCCGACGTGAACACCGACCAGCAAGACCGCGGCCTGCAAACCTCACTGGTGATTGACCGCGATGCCGCCACGCGCTTGGGGCTATCTATGCGTACCATTGACACGACGCTGAACAACGCGTTTGGCCAGCGACAAGTGGGGGTGATTTACAACCCGTTGAATCAATACCGGGTGGTGATGGAACTCAGCGCCGAATTCCTGCAAAGCCCGGAATCCCTGCGCAACCTGTTGTTCATCACCCCGACGGGGGCGCGAATTCCGCTTGCCAGCTTTGCACGGCTGGAGTTGACCAACACACCGCTGTCGGTCAACCACCAGAGCGGCACACCGGCTTCCACCATCAGCTTCAACCTGCCGGTGGGGGTGTCTTTGTCTGAGGCCACCGCAGCCATCAACAACGCCGTGGCCGAGCTGGGCGTGCCCGTATCGGTGCGGGGCAGCTTTGCAGGCACCGCCAACGCATTCGCCAAGTCGCTGAGCACCCAACCCCTGCTGATCCTCGCAGCGCTGGTCACCATTTACCTGGTGCTGGGCATTCTGTACGAAAGCCTGATCCACCCGATCACCATTCTGAGCACCCTGCCCTCGGCTGGTGTGGGGGCGCTGCTGGCCTTGATGTTGTTCGACACCGAGTTGTCACTCATCGCCTTCATCGGGGTAATTTTGCTGATTGGCATCGTCAAAAAAAACGCCATCATGATGATTGACTTTGCCATTGAGCGGCAACGGCACGGCCATCTATCGGCATCACAGGCTATCTTCAAAGCATGCCAGTTGCGGTTTCGCCCCATCTTGATGACCACGGTGGCCGCCATCTTTGGTGCGATACCGCTGGCTATTCCCACCCTGCTAGGCAGCGGCGAGGGGGCCGAGCTTCGCCAGCCACTGGGCATCGCGGTGGTGGGTGGGCTGATATTGAGCCAACTGCTCACGCTGTACACCACCCCCGTCGTGTTTGTGCTGATGGACCGCCTGCGCACCTCTACCGCGGCACGCTTTGCCCGAAAATCGGGGGCGCCAGTATCTCACCCCGTGTCCCACCCTTTACCGGTTAACCCATGAAGAACATTGCCACGCTACCGGTTACTCTGTTGATCAGTTGGATGTTCACGGCCTGCACCACGCCCCCGTCCACTCCAAAACTGGCCATGGACGTGCCCGCTGCGTTCAAGGAATCCGGCCTCTGGAAAGTCGTGCGCCCCGATGCCGCAACCGTACCGGACGACTGGTGGCGGCTGTTCAACGACCCAGTCCTCAATAATCTGCAGCAACAAGTTATCGTGGGCAATGAAAACCTCAAGGCCAGTGCCGCGCAGGTCCAGGTGGCACGTGCTGCCTTGGGCAGCAGCCGCGCGGGGCTGTTGCCCACGCTGGGGGCGAGCGCGGGTGGCACGCGGGGCAGTACCTCCGGCAATGTGTCTGTCGCCACGTCTTATTCATTAGCTGCCAATGCCAGTTGGGAGCTTGATCTGTGGGGGCGCGTGGCGGGGAACGTCAACAGCGCGCAAGCCAAAGTCCAGGCCAATGAAGCGGACCTGGCCGCCGCACGTTTGTCGGTTCAGGCCACACTCACTCAAACCTATTTTTCTTTGCGCACCGCTGAGTTGCAGGCTGCGCTGCTGGCGCGATCCGTTGCCGCCTACCAGCGTTCGCTGGATCTAACTCAAAACCGCTATACCGCCGGTGTGGCGTCAGCCGCCGAGGTGGCGCAGGCGCAAACCCAACTCAAGTCCACACAGGGGCAACTTGTCGAAGCCAATAGCAGTCGTGCTCAGCTGGAACACGCCCTGGCAACCCTGCTGGGCCAACCCGCCAGCAGCTTTAATCTGGCGCGCGTCAACGCATTGCCGGCCCCCCCCGATGTCCCCGTGTTGCTGCCTGCCAACCTAATGGAGCGCCGCCCTGACATTGCGGCGGCCTCGGCCCGTGTCGCCGCAGCCAATGCCCAAATCGGAGTGGCTCAGGCCGCTTATTTCCCGGCCTTGACCCTGTCCGGCGGCGCAGGCTACCGCGGGCCTGCGCTGGCCGACCTCATCAGCGCACCCAACCTGTTTTGGTCCATCGGCCCGGCCCTGGCACTCACTTTGTTTGATGGCGGTGCCCGTCAGTCCGCCAAGGACTCGGCACAGGCCAGCGCGGATCAGGCCACAGCCACCTATCGCCAAACAGTGCTGACCGCTTTGCAGGAGGTGGAAGACAACCTGGTCATCGCTGCCAGTCTGCAGGAGGAATTCGCCCTGCAAGCCGACGCCCTGAAAGCCGCCGAGCGATCTTTGGAGATCACCACCAACCAGTACAAGGCTGGTACTGTCAGTTACCTGAATGTAGTGACGGCACAGGCGACCACGCTGTCGGTGGAACGCACTTTGCTGGATGTGCGCAATCGCCGGCTGGGAGCAACGACGCAGTTACTGAAGAATCTGGGCGGGCGGTGGAGCAACTAGAGCTCGCAAAGCATTGCGAAAAAAATGCTGTTTACAGTTTTTGTGCGCCTTCTATTTTTGCCAATACCTTGTCAAACGTACCCAGCGGTACATGCCCCGCTTTGCGAGCAATCTCCAGAACCAGACAATCCGAAAAACCCAATGTCGGTTTCTTCTGAAAATGGGCAAGGGCTGCACTCACAGTATCGGCATCTTGTAAAACAAGGCTTTCGTGAGTCAGCAGCAAATTCAGCGCCGAGGCAAGTTGTGTCGTCGTGCGGTTGTAGACAGAGTCAAGTACCCACAAGGATTCAGCCAGAACAAGATGCGATACCCAGGCCCCTTTGGCAATGAATTGATCAGCAAGCACCGCTTGCTTTTCGTTGTCACGCACCAACAATCGAACCAGTACATTGGTGTCAACTGCTAGCATGACGGTTTTTCATGTTCTGGCGAATGCCTTGCTTCAACTCAGCCAATGTCTTCGGTTTGACCGCTTTCTGTGGCAACGTCGAGCCTTCGAGAAAAAGCGCCTGATGCACATCCGTGGTGCTGTGACGTACGGCCCGCTCAACCGTGACTCGCCCTTGGTCTTGCGTCCAAACCAGACTGGACCCAGGTGTCAGCGCGAGAATTTGGCGAATAGCAGCCGGCACAGAGACCTGCCCTTGCGAGGTAATTTTGGTTTGTATTTGCAACATAGGTCGATACTAACTTATTACCGGGGTAATGTAAAATCAAACAACAGCAATTCAAGGAATACCCCATGACCGATTTTCACCCCAGCCCCCGCTATCCCGATCCGTCCGTCGTCACGATAGACCCCTCGTTTGACAAGTACCGCATTGGCCTGGCCAAGGTCGAACGCTTGGCAACCGGCATGCGCTGGTCCGAAGGTCCCGTGTGGCTGGGCGATACAAGGTCGCTGGTATGGAGCGATGTGCCGGGCAACTGCATGTACCGCTGGGATGAGGAAACCGGCGCGACCTCGGTGTTTCGCAAGCCCTCCAACAACGGCAATGGCAACACGCGCGACCGCCAGGGGCGCATCCTCACCTGCGAGCACCTGACCCGGCGCGTCACCCGCACCGAGCCGGATGGGCGCATCACCGTGCTGGCCGATTCGTTTGACGGCAAGCCGCTCAATTCACCGAATGACATCGTGGTGAAGTCCGATGGCTCGGTCTGGTTCACCGACCCGTTCTTTGGCATTCTGGGTTTTTACGAAGGTGAAAAGGCGGAGCCACAACTGCCCTTCAACGTCTACCGCATCGATGCCGATGGCACGATCAGCCTTGCCGCTGAAGGCATCAACCAGCC
>JANOLC010000325.1:0-4586 GCA_031419575.1 Burkholderiales bacterium
GCAATTGCGCACCCAGATCGAACGGGATTTGAAAGCCGAGGGCATCACCTGCACCGTGCAAGGCCGTCCCAAACACATCTACAGCATCGTCAAGAAGATGCGCGGCAAGTCACTGGGGTTTGAGCAGGTGTATGACATCCGTGCGCTGCGCATTGTGGTCGCCAGCATTCCCGACTGTTACGCCGCCCTGAGCTGGGTGCACAGCCATTTCGCGCCCATGGCCGAGGAGTTTGACGATTACATCGCCAAGCCCAAGTCCAATGGCTACCAGTCGCTGCACACCATTGTCCGGGACATTGCAGGGAAGGCCACCGGGCAGCCCATCGAAATTCAAATCCGCACCCAGGCCATGCACGACCATGCCGAGCACGGCGTGGCTGCGCATTGGGCCTACAAGGAAGCGGGCGTCAAGGGTTATGCCGGGGTTACCGCCGGTGGGGAATACGACGCCAAAATCGCCGTGCTGCGGCAATTGCTGGCGTGGGAGCGTGACCTGTCGGGCGAACAGGGCATGCAACCCGGTGGAGCCGTGTTTGACGACCGCATCTACGTGCTGACGCCTGATGCGGCCATTGTCGAATTGCCTCAGGGCGCTACTGTCGTTGACTTTGCCTACAGCGTGCATACCAACCTGGGCCACCGCTGCCGGGGTGCCCGCGTGGACGGTGCCATGGTGCCGCTGAACACGCCGCTCAAGAACGGGCAAACGGTGGAGGTCACCGTGGTCAAAGAGGGCGGGCCGTCGCGCGACTGGCTCAATGCCGATTTGGGTTATTTGGTGAGCCACCGCGCCAAAGCGAAAGTACGCGCTTGGTTCAACGCGCTGGCGATGCACGAGACGGTGGCCAAAGGCCGTGAGGCGGTTGAAAAGCTGCTGCAACGTGAGGGCAAAACGGCTGTCAAGCTCGATGATCTGGCTGGCCAGCTGGGTTTCAATTCAGCCGATGATTTGTTTGAAGTGGTCGGCAAGGACGAGTTCTCGCTGCGCAATATCGAGCTGTTGCTTCGCCCACCGGAACCGGTCACAGCCCAGGACGATGCGCCACTCTTGCGCAAGCCCAAAAATCAGGACCCATCGGCCAAAGGCGGCCTGTTGGTGGTGGGCGTTGATTCCCTGATGACACAGTTGGCCAAGTGCTGCAAACCCGCACCACCCGATGCCATCTGCGGTTTTGTCACACGCGGCAAAGGTGTGAGCGTGCACCGGGCCGATTGCTCCAACCTGCGCGAAATGATCGCCAAAAATGGCGAACGCGTGATTGAGGTGGAGTGGGGCGCTGGCAGCCCTGGTGTCAGTGCCAATGGCAAGATGCAGAGCGCGGTTTACCCCGTTGACGTGGCGATTGAAGCCGCAGACCGGCAAGGCCTGCTGCGCGATATCTCCGAAGTCTTTACCAAAGAAAAAATGAACGTGATTGGCGTGCAAACCCAGTCCGTCAAGGGCACAGCCTGGATGACCTTCACGGTAGAAGTGGCCGACTCCGGGCGACTGCTGAAAGTGCTGGGTTTAGTGGGGGAGTTGGATGGCGTGCGCTCGGCACGGCGGCGCTGAATCGTTGGGGTAAATGTGGCGGTAACATCCCGGCATGACGCTTTCTAAACCCTCCAACCCAGCCACCCACACCTTCCTGTGGCACGATTACGAAACCTTCGGTGCCAAGGTGCGACGCGACCGGCCTGCGCAGTTTGCGGCGATTCGTACCGATGCGGCATTGAACGAAATTGGCGAGCCGCTGATGATCTATTGCCAACCGGCCAATGACTTTATGCCTGACCCGGTGTCGTGCCTCATCACCGGCATCGTGCCGCAGTTGTGCCTGGAAAAAGGCCTGCCCGAATACGAATTTGCCGCACAAATTGAGCAGGTGCTGAGCCAGCCCGGCACTGTGGGCGTGGGCTACAACACCATCCGCTTTGACGATGAGATCACGCGCTTCATGTTCTGGCGCAACCTGATCGACCCCTACGCGCGTGAATGGCAAAACAACTGTGGCCGTTGGGACTTGCTCGATGTGGTGCGCACCGCCTACGCCTTGCGCCCGCAAGGCATTGTGTGGCCCACCAAGGTGGATGAGGCTGGCGTCACAAAACCCAGCTTCAAACTCACCGACTTGACCGCCGCCAATGGATTAGTGCATGAAGCGGCGCACGATGCCCTGAGCGATGTGCGCGCCACCATCGCCATGGCGCGGCTGATTCGTGACAAGCAACCCCGGCTGTTTGACTTCTGTTTCGGTCTGCACAAAAAAGACCGCGTGGCACACGAGCTTGGCCTGCCCACCACGGCGCAGGCGGCCAAGCCCTTCCTGCACATCTCGGGCATGTTTCCGGCTGAACGTGGCTGTTTGGCCATCATGTGGCCGCTGGCCATGCACCCCACGAATAAAAACGAACTGATCGCCTGGGACTTGAGCGCCGACCCCAGCGAGCTGGCCACGCTGAACACCGACCACATCCGCCTGCGAATGTTCAGCAAGCGCGATGACCTGCCCGAAGGTGTTACGCGTTTGCCCGTCAAGACCATTCACCTGAACAAATCGCCCATGGTGATGGGTAACCTCAAGACGTTACCCCAAGACATGGCAAGCCGCTGGGGCATTGATGTGGATCAGGCCCTGCACCATGCGGCAGTCGCACGTGACCTGCCTGACATGAGTGGCATCTGGCCTGCCGTGTTCAATCGGCCCGCGCAGTCCACACCCGATGTGGACGAAGACCTTTACGGCGGCTTTGTTGGCAACGCAGACCGGCGCGGGCTCAACCAGTTGCGCAGCTTGTCAGCCGACAAACTGGCAACCACGCGCAACGCGTTTGATGACCCACGGTTAGAGGAGTTGGTGTTTCGCTACCGTGCGCGAAACTTCTCTGCATCGCTGTCGCTGGAAGAAGCCAGCCGCTGGGAAGCCCACCGCGCCGCCAAGTTATTTGACGGGGAGGGCGGTGCACGGACGATCGAGGGCTTGTTTACCGAAATTGACGCCTTGTCAGAGTCGGCTAGTGAGCGGGAAGACGACAAGGCGCTCGAAATTCTGGGTGCGTTGTACGACTATGGAGAAATGATTGCGCCGCAGCGGGTGTGATTATTGAATACTGACGGGGACTTCAAGGCTCTTTGTTTCAATAATTCATCAAAGATGTCGTTCCAGGCCGCCCCGGCAATTGCAATGACGTTATTGCGGCGGGGGTTTGTGCAATCCGCTTGCCGCGCCGAAACACCTGTAGCCGCGTCGCCCGCAGGCGAATGGCTTCAATCGGGTCACGTGCCTGCAGCATCACAAAATCGGCATGGCAACCGGCTTGCAGGCCGTAGGCTTCCAACTGCAGGATCTTGGCCGGGTTGGTGGTCACCGCCTCAAAACACTGGCGCATGGCAGCTTGCGATGTCATTTGTGCCACGTGCAAGCCCATGCTGGCCACTTCCAGCATGTCGCCACTGCCCAAGGAATACCACGGGTCCATCACGCAGTCCTGCCCAAAAGCCACCGTCATGCCGTGCGCCATCAGCTCAGGCACACGGGTCATGCCACGGCGCTTGGGGTAGGTGTCGTGGCGGCCTTGCAGGGTTATGTTGATGAGCGGGTTGCTCACCACGTTGACCTGTGCCTGTGCCATCAGCGGCAGCAGTTTGCTCACGTAATAGTTGTCCATGCTGTGCATGGAGGTCAGATGCGACCCGGTTACCCGGCCCTGTAGGCCCAGGCGCTGGGTCTCGAAGGCCAGCGTTTCAATGTGGCGCGAAAGCGGGTCGTCGGACTCATCGCAGTGCATGTCCACCAGCTTGCCTGTGTCCGCGGCCAGCTCACACAGCAGCTTGATGCTCAAGGCCCCGTCCGCCATGGTGCGTTCAAAGTGGGGAATGCCACCAATCACGTCCACGCCCATGGCCAGTGCTTTTTTCAGCTTCTCCATGCCTTGCGGGTCACGCAACGCGCCGTCTTGTGGAAAGGCCACCAGTTGCAAATCCAGGTAGGGCGCCACCCGGCGTTTGACTTCCAGCAGCGCTTCGACGGCCAGCAGGCGCGGGTCGCAAATGTCCACGTGGCTGCGAATGGCCAGCAAGCCTTTGGCCACGGCCCAGTCGCAGTAGGTCATGGCGCGGTCCACCAAGGCATCAAAGGTGAGCAGTGGTTTGAGCTCGCCCCACAATGCAATGCCTTCGAGCAACGTGCCGCTCTGGTTCACACGCGGCAGGCCATAGCTTAAACAGGCATCCATGTGGAAATGGGCATCCACAAACGGCGGGCTGACCAGCAGGTCTTGCGCATCTACCACCTCATGGGCGGGTGCAACCAGGCTTTGGGTGACTTCAACAATCGTGCCGTTTTGCACGGCAATCGACATGTTGCTGCGGCCATCAGGGAGATTGGCGTGGGTGATTAAAAGGTCAAGCATGGTGAGCAGTCCTGTGGAGTTGTCTTTGCTCAATGGTATTCAAGATTGATGCCAAATCGAGACCTTGGCGAGCGTGTAGAGTGATTGCTCAGAAAATTGAGGAAACAAGGCATTCAATCTCAGATGGGACATCGTCGGCATTGGCCTACTACGAGGGTTACCGAAGCCAACCTGCTGGCCAACCAGTTGCAAGC
>JANOLC010000326.1:0-13597 GCA_031419575.1 Burkholderiales bacterium
CGGCACCGGCATCCCGGCCTGCATTCTGGTGCTGAACAAGGCCGGTGCCACGCAGCGCAAACATGTGCTGTTCATCAACGCCGACCGCGAATACCGCGAGGGAAAAGCCCAAAACCACCTGCGCGCCGAAGACATCGACAAAATCGTCCATGCCTACCGCGCGGGGCAAGACATCCCCGCCTACGCCCGCCGCGTGCCCGTGGCCGAGATTCAGGCCGAAGACTACAACTGCAACATCCGCCGCTATGTGGACAACGCCCCGCCGCCCGAGCCCCACGACGTGCGCGCCCACCTGCACGGCGGCGTGCCGGTGACTGAGGTGGACGCCCTGGCCCACTTCTGGCACAACTACCCCGGCTTGCGGGACAGTTGCTTTTCCGTTCGCCCTGAGCCTGTCGAAGGGCCAGCCCCAGTCCCTTATGCCGACTTCACCCCCGCCCTGCAAAACCAGCGCGCCATTGCCGACCACGTCGCCCAACACCCCGCCGTGCAGCAACGCCACGCGCAGTTCATGCAGCAGCTGGGCACGTGGTGGCAAGCCAACCTGCCCATCATCGAAGCACTCGCCCCCGATGCCACCCACCAGAGCGCAACAGCCCGCAACGTCTACGCCGTGCGCGCCGCACTCCTCAACGGCCTAGAGCGGGTGTTTTGCGACACGTCAGAGGCCAAAAGTGCCGCAAGTCCCCGTCAAACCTTGTTAACGCGCTATCAAATCAGGGGCGCGTTCGCCAACTTCTACCAAAGCTTGGCGTCCGACCTCAAGTCCATCGCCGCCAGTGGCTGGGGGCCGGAGCTGATCCCGGACGACGACATTCTGCAAAGCCAGTTCCCCCAGGTGCTGGCCGAGCTGGAAACCCAGCACGCCCGCCTGGCCGAATTACAAGCCCTTTTTGCGGCGGCCAGCGAAGAGGACTTTGAAGACACCGAAGACACCGGCGTGCTGCCTGCCGATGAAGTGAAGGCACTCAAGACCGCCCTCAAAGACGCCAAAGGCATGGCCAAGACCGCCAAGCGCGACACGGCCCTGGGCGACTGGAAAACCTTTCAGCTTGAGGCCGACCGCATCGAGGCGCAACTCCTTCGCCACAAAGCGCTAGAGGATGAAGCCAAAACCCTCAAAGCCCACATCAAAACCACCACCGACAAAAAAGACGCGCTGGTCGCCCAGGCCCGCCTGAAGATCAGCGCCGACGAGGCCCGCGTCATCATCGTGGAGCGGCTGGGCCAGGTGCTGTTCGCCAGCTACCAGCACTACCTGCGCGCCGACCAGCGCGCTTGCGTGGCGGCGGTGGAGAACCTGTGGCGCAAATACGCGGTGACGGCGAAGCAGATTGAGGCGCAACGGGATGCAGCGGCGGACCAGTTGCAGGGTTTTTTGGTGGAGTTGGGGTATGCATAAGGTTGTTGTTGGAGGCGCGTTTGACTTCGCTTTGGCGGATTGGAAAAAGCTTCGCCTCTCGGACCTCGCCCAGTATCACAACGGCGTGGCCTTTAAACCTGCTGACTGGGTAGAAGATGGGCTACCGATCATTCGGATTGAACAACTAAACAATCCTGATGGGGAGTTTGATCGGTACGCTGGTCTGGTCGCCGAAAACAATCGCATTCGAAATGGCGATTTGATTTTTTCTTGGAGCGCGACGCTCAAGGCGATCATTTGGCGTCATGGCGATGCCGTGCTAAATCAGCACCTGTTCAAGGTTGTCCCCAAGCCCAACATAGACATCCATTTCCTGCACTTCGTGCTTGACTTCAACATGGAGGCTTTGGGCAACGGCTCACATGGCTCCACAATGAAACACATTAAGCGAAGTGAGCTGGATAAGTTTTTTGTCGCCGTCCCATCCACAGTTCGACAGCGCAAGATCGCCTCCATCCTCTCCACCATCGACACTGCCATCGAACAAACCGAAGCGCTGATCGAGAAATACCAGCACATCAAAGCCGGTCTGATGCACGACCTCTTCACCCGTGGCGTGCTCCCCAACGGCCAACTGCGCCCACCCCGCGAACAAGCGCCCGAGCTGTACCAGGAAACGGCGATTGGGTGGATTCCGAGGGAGTGGGACGATGTTTCTCTGGGCCAGATCGCAAGTTTTCAGCGTGGGCATGACATCGTTGAAACAGACTTTAAGGAAGGCTTGTTTCCTGTTGTCTCTTCCTCGGGGATCATTGGATATCACTCAGTGGCCACAACAAAGGCTCCTAATGTTGTAATTGGACGGAAGGGAACAATTGGAAAGGTTCATTTCCTAGAGACAGACTTTTGGGCGCACGACACAAGTCTTTTCACAACAGATTTCTTCTACAACGATCCGCGGTTTGTCTTTCATCTGTGCATCCGGCTAGAGCTATCGCGATTTGGGACGAAGTCTGGTTCACCGTCCTTAAACCGGAACGATATTCATCCTGTCCGCGTTGGTAGGCCAATAAAAGAAGAGCAAATCAAAATTGCAAAGCTCTTGGATATCGCAACGGTGAAGTTAGACGCTGAGCGCAGAAAAATAGTTGCATTGAAGTATCAAAAACTCGGCCTCATGCAAGACCTGCTCACCGGAAAAGTTGCGGTCACGGTGGAGGGGGGGTTTTAAATGCCTGACGATTATTCGGTGCTGCTCAATCCTGAGAAGGCACGGGTTTTCCGAATCATTCACCGCGCCAATTTGCCATGGGTGCTAGATCACGGCTTGCATTGCGGGAATAGTGCCACCCGAGCCGCGCAGTGGGTCAGCATGGGCAATCAGGAATTGATCAGCACCAGGGCGCGATGGCCTGTGCCCGTGCCGCCAGGTGGCCGACTCAATGACTATGTGCCCTTCTACTTCACGCCTTTTTCAGTGATGATGCGCAACATCAACACAGGCTGGAACGGGGTGGCCCAATACCCCAACCAGGACATTCTGATTTTGGTGTCCAACCTGTACAAACTTTCAGCCATGGGTTTGAGTTTTCTGTTGACCGACAGCCATGCCAACAACAGCTTGGCCAACTATTACAACTCGCTGACTGATCTCAATCGGGTTGACTGGAAGTTGCTTCAGGCGCGCGACTTCAAGCGTGACCCGGAAGACCCTGGCAAATTCGGGCGCTACCAGGCTGAGGCGTTGGTGCACCAGCACGTGCCGATAGCGGGTTTAACCGGAATTGTCAGTTACACGGACGGTGTCAAAATGGAGGTTGAACAGGCGCTGGCACAAAGGAATTTGCACCTTCAGGTCGTTACACGTACGGGGTGGTATTTCTCATGATCCAATTCACACAAGGTAATTTGCTCGAAGCCGAGGCGCAAGCCTTGGTGAACACAGTCAACACGGTGGGCATCATGGGCAAAGGCATTGCGCTGATGTTCAAAGAGCGCTTTGACGACAACTACCGTCAATACTCCTCTGCCTGTAAAGCTCACGAGGTGAACACCGGCCACATGTTCGTCACCCAACCCACCGAGCTGGATGGCCCGCGCTGGATTGTTAACTTTCCTACCAAGCAGCACTGGCGCTCACCGTCCAGGCTGGAATGGGTGACGGAGGGCTTGCAAGACCTTCGCAAGTTTCTGATCGACAACAAAGTGAAGTCCATCGCGATCCCCCCCCTGGGCGCGGGGAATGGGGGATTGGACTGGGAGGCGGTGAAGCCCGAGATTGAGCGTGCATTGGGCGATCTGACCGATATCGAGATCACCGTGTTTGAGCCCACCAAGGAATACCAGAACGTAGCCAAGCGCACGGGCGTTGAAAAGCTGACTGCACCGCGCGCGCTGATTGCGGAGCTGGTGCGCCGTTACTGGGTTCTGGGCATGGAATGCAGCTTGCTGGAAGTCCAAAAGCTGGCCTGGTTTCTGGAACGTTCTATCGAGCGGCTTAACCTGGGAAAAAGTCCCTTGAATTTAAAGTTTGAAGCCAACAAGTTTGGGCCTTATGCACCAGACCTGAACCATCTGCTGAATAGTTTGGACGGCAGCTATCTGCGCAGTGAAAAGCGCATTGCCGATTCAACCCGGCTTGATGTGGTTTGGTTCAATGACGGGCGCAAAGATTTGGTGCAGGGTTATCTGCGCAGCGAAGCCAAGATTTATGTGGAGGCGCTGGAACAAACAACTGCGCTAATTGACGGCTTTGAATCCCCGTTTGGCATGGAGCTGCTCTCTACTGTGGACTGGCTGCTGAGCCGGGAAGGCGTGGCTCCCACGGTGGAGGCCGTGCGTGTGGGCCTGAACTCTTGGCGCCATGAAGGTGGTGCGGCACGAAAGTCCAAGCTGTTTGATGACCGTGCTATTCGCATAGCACTGGATCGGCTCAGTGGTTTTCAACATTGAGTTGAAGATGACGGAAGCTGATATCAACCAAATGCAAGCGGAGGAAATCGCTGATGAAGAGTTGGTGCGTACTGTGCTGGCTCGGTTGGGTGAGCTGCCCGATGCGATTGAGATGGACATTGATGCCATCTGATCGATGAGCGAATACAGCGAGGTCGAGCTCCCCTTCTTGCAGCAGCTCGCCGCGAAGGGCTGGACGGTGGTGGACCAGGGGTGTGCCACCATTCCCCAAGACCCGGCGGCCAGCCTGCGCACGTCGTTTCGCGAATGGCTGCTGCCCGGTGTGTTTGCCGCAGCGGTGCGCCGCATCAACACTCTGCCAGATGGCAAGCCCTGGCTCACCAATCGCCAGCTGGACGACCTGCGCGGCCAGCTGCTGCGCCAGCCCAACCGCACGCTGCTGGAGGCCAACGAAGCCATTCAGGCGCTGCTGTTCAAGGCGCAGGTGGATGTGAACGAAGTCACGGGCGAGGCCGACCCGGTCGTGAAGCTGATTGACTTTGAGCACCCCGAGAACAACAGCTTTCACGCCATCAACCAGTTCCGCATTGACACGCCGGGCTGCGTGAAGGCTTTCATCATCCCGGACATCGTGCTTCTGGTCAACGGCATACCGCTGTGCGTGGTGGAGTGCAAAAAGGGTTCAGAGACCTGCGCAAACCCCATGGCCGAGGCTTTTGTGCAGCTGCAGCGCTACATGAACAATCGTGCCGACACGGCGATAGCAGGCTTGCGCGAGGGCGAGCCACGGCTGTTCCACAGCAACCTGCTGCTGATTCGCAGCTGTGGGCTGGAGGCGGACTACGGCACCATCACCTCCAGCGAGGAGCACTTTTATGACTGGAAGACGCTCTACCCGCAAGACGACAGTGCGATGGAGGGCATGAACGCGCAGCAGCGCCTGGTCGCGGGCATGCTCACCCGGCACAACCTGTTGCACATACTGCGCACTAGCACGGTGTGTATGGACACCGACAGCGGCCCGCGCATCAAGGTGGTGTGCCGCTACCAGCAGTACCGCGCTGCCGCCAAAATTTTGCAGCGCCTGCGCACCGGCACCAACAGTGCCGAGCGCAGCGGCGTGGTGTGGCACACGCAGGGCTCTGGCAAGTCGCTGACCATGGTGTTTTTGGCGCGCATGTTGCGCGCCAGCAGCGACCTGAACGACTACAAGATCGTGCTGGTCAACGACCGCACCGATCTGGAAGATCAGTTGGGCGAGACCGCCACGCTGATTGGCGCGCGGGTGAACGTGATTGAAACCCGCAGCGACTTGCGCTTGCAGTTGGGCACCGACAGCTCCGACGTGAACATGGTGATGGTGCACAAGTTTCAGGAGCGCAAGGAAACACTCACCAACACGGTGGCCGAAGCGTTGGGCACCTTTCTGGCGATGCCCGCCGGGCAAACCTTTGGGGTGGTGAATACATCAGACCGCATTATTTTGCTGGTGGACGAGGCGCACCGCACGCAGGGCTCGGACCTGGGTGACAACCTGTTTGAAGCCTTCCCCAACGCGACGCGCATTGCCTTTACCGGCACGCCCTTGATTACTGAGCGGCACGCCGGCCGCAAGACGCACAAACGCTTTGGCGAGTACATCGACACCTACCGGCTGATGGACGCTGTGAACGACGAGGTGACGCTGCAGATCCTGTACGAAGGCAAGACTGCAGACACGGCGCTCAATGAGAAACATGCTTTCGATACGGCGTTTGAAGACCTGTTCAAGGAACGCAGCGCCGAGGACTTGCTGGACATCAAAAAGAAGTACGGTGCCACCGGCGACTTGCTGGAGGCCGAAAACCGCATCAACGCCATTGCCAAGGATTTGGTGGCGCACTATGTGGACAACATCTTGCCCAATGGATTCAAGGCGCAGGTGGTGTGCCACTCCAAGCTGGCGTGTATTCGCTACCGCAACGGCATACGCGCGGCGCTGCAGGAGCGCATTGCCAGCGAGGAACTGAGGGCCACCATTGACATCGGGTTGATTGCCCAACTGAAGTTCTTGAAAACAGCGGTGGTGATTTCATCCGACGGCACCAACGAAGCCGCCTTTGTGACACAGGCCCGCAAAGAAGCTGCACGGCTGAATGCCGTTGACAATTTTTGCAAGGCCTTCGACCCCAACGACCCGGACGCCACCAATACAGGCATTGCCTTTTTGATTGTGTGCGACATGCTGCTCACCGGCTTTGACGCGCCGATTGAGCAGGTGATGTACATCGACAAGCGGCTGCGCGAGCACACGCTGCTGCAGGCCATTGCGCGCACCAACCGCGTGTCACGCGGCAAGAAGCGTGGCTATATTGTGGACTACATCGGTCTGGCCAACCACTTGACCGAAGCGTTGACGATTTACGCCGCCAGCGATGAGTTGCAAGAGCTGCAAAGTGGTCTGCAAAACATCAGCACCGAGTTGCCGGTGCTGGAAGAGCGCTACCAGCGGCTACTTCAACATTTCGATGCGCTGGGGGTGAAGCAACTAAAACAGTTTGTGAATGGTGCACTGCCCAGCCTGGAGGCCGAGGCTGCGGTGGTGCATGCCGCCGTGAGTGCGCTCAAAAACGAAAAGCACCGCGCTGACTTTGACGTGTATTTGAAGAAGTTTTTGACCAGCATGGACATTGTGCTGCCGCATGCGTCGGCTCAGCCGTACCGCGTGCCTGCGCGGCGGTTTGGCTACATCCTGGCCGTCACCAAAGAGCGCTACAAGGACAGCAGCTTGAACCTGGGTAACGCGGGCGAAAAGGTGAAGGCGTTGATCAACGCGCACCTGATCAGCCTGGGCATCAATCCCAAGGTGGAACCCGTGGAGCTGCTGGCCCCGGACTTTATGGACAAGCTGGCAGCGCACGCGGGCAAGAATGCGGCAGCCAAAGCCAGCGAGATGGAACACGCCATTCGAAAGCACTGCACGGTGCACCATGACGAAGACCCGGCATTTTTCAAAAGCCTGTCTGCCAAGGTGGACGCGCTGATCGACAAGCACCACGAGCAATGGGACTTGCTGGCGGAGAAGCTGGCCGAGTTGCGAACAGAGGCCGTTGTGGGCCGCACACAGGGCGACAGCGGCATGAGCCGCGAGGCGACCCCATTTTTTGAGCACATCGCGCAAGTGGGTTTTGCCAATGGCGTGGTGCCGCAGGCTGACCGAGCAGCCATGAAAGCGCTGATGGAAACGCTGGTCGAAGTGCTACGGGAAACGATAGGCAGCCTGGACTTCTGGATGAACGCAGACCAGCAAAAGCGGGTGCGCGGAACCATCAAAACCGAGATTGCCAAAGCGGGTATTGAAGAACTCAAGACCCACCGCGAACGGGTGACGGTAGAAGTAATGAAGCTGGCCAAAAACCGCCACGATGCGCTGATGGCCAGCAGCAAACCCAAGGAGGCGTGAATGCAGTTGCGCCAGGTGCAAGACATTGAATACCAACTGCTGCCGGGGGCCGAGCGGCAAACCACAGACATCGTCATTGAGCGTGATGGCGTGGTGCGGGTACGCCCACCGCTGCGCATGACAGCTGAGCAAGTGGACGAAACCGTGTTTTCCAAACGAATGTGGATTTACCGCAACTTAGCCGAGTGGCGCGATTTGAACGCCACGCGTGTGGTACGCGAATGGGTTAACGGCGAGTCATTTTTGTACTTGGGCAGTAGCTATCGCCTGTCGCTGGTGGACCATCAGGACGAAGCGCTGAAGCTCAAGGACGGGCGTTTCCAATTGCAACGCACCGTGATGGCGCAAGACGGGTTTGAGGCTGCACAGCAGGCGTTTGTGCAGTTTTATCAAGACAAGGGGCTGCCGCGCATTCAACAGCGTGTGGCCCACTTTGCGTCCCGTGTGGGTGTGGCGGCTGGCGACGTACAGGTTAAAGATTTGGGCTACCGTTGGGCCACCTGTTTGCCCAGCGGCGGGTTGCACTTTCACTGGAAGTGCCTGATGGCCCCGCTCACCGTGATTGACTACATCGTGGTGCATGAGTTGTGCCACCTGCGCCACCGTGACCATTCGGATGCGTTCTGGAACGAAGTGGACAAGGTTTTACCCAACTACCGGGAACGCAAGGAATGGTTGCGCCAAAGGGGGGCGCATCTGGAACTTTAATTGAACGCTATATTTAAAGTAGCAAACTATTAAATACTGACGGGGACTACAGGCTTTTTTAGCTGCAATACAACCGTCAAAACCCCAAACCCTGCTGCCATCCACACCGCCAGCACGCCCAGCGGGAAATCCGGGGGGTGCCACAGCAGCCACAACCCGGTGGCGCACAGCAAACCACCCAGCACGCGCTGATTGCGAACGCTTTGCCAAACAGCGGGATAACGCCCCGCCACCCATGCCCCGCTCAAGCCCGCCAGCCAGCCGCCGCTGGCACCAGCCAACACGTCTACGGGCCAGTGTGCACCCACGGCCACACGGGACAAGCCGATGGCCATGGCAAGACAGAAGGCTGCGACAAACCCCATCACTGCAAAGATGCTGAAAGTGCCTGCGTCAGCTAACCGGGGCTTCGAGGCCAGCGTTGCGCGCGTGATCAAGGTCGCCAGCACCGCTGCCGCACAAGCAAATGCGCTAATCGTGTGCCCCGACGGAAAACTGACGTTGTGCAGCAGTGGGCCAATCACCTGAAACTGCGCCACATCCAGCACCGCAGCGGGCCGAGGTGCGTCATACAGGCGTTTGAAGACGACGGAGAACACCCCCCCCACCGGCACTGCGGCCACCACCGCCATCATGGCTTGGGGTCGCCACAGAAGCAGCGGTGACAGCAGCACGAACAAAATGTCCGCCTCGCCCAGCAAAGTCAGGAAACTCCACAGACCTGCGGGGTAATGGGCCGCCCAGCGATTGAGGGTCAGAAACAGGTCGCGCTGCGGTGGTAGCGTCTGCAGCCAGAAGGCCAGCACCAGCAGCGCAATGGCGGGCAGTCCCCAAGCCAGCCAGCGTTGCAGGGGCCATCTCATGCGAGGCGCAGATCGGCCACTGGGAGGATCAGTTGGATCGGCCAAGGGACGGGTCCAGCGGGCCTTGCCAGTTGTGGCACAGCAGGTAGTTGAAATGGGCAATTTGTCGGCCCATGCGCTGCACGGGCAATTGCGCCAACAGCTCGCAGCGCTCGAATTGGCCGGGGCCGACGGGTGGTGCAAAACTCATTTGAGACCAGTCCACCAACAAGGTGGATTCACCCGGTTGCAGCACGCCCCACCACAGGCCAAACTGGTCGAAATGCCGCTGCACCACTTTCACACCCAGCGGCCGCGCGTACCAGGCGATGCGGCTGGCCAGCGTCCAGTTGAAGACCGCCAGCGTGGGCTGAATACCTTGCGCGCTTTTGTGCTTCTCAGCCAGCGCACGGCCTTGTTGGGCCGCCACATCCCAGCCGTATAAATCGGCAAAGGGGTTGAATTTGAAATCCGCACTGACCTGCCCCGGCTGGCTGCGGGCTTGCTCGCCCACTTCGGATGACACACCACCCGCCAGCATCAACCCGGCCAGGCCCACGCAGGCCACGGCCTGAAATACGCCCAGCACCGTCAGCGTTGTCCGCATTTTGCGGCTGCGCAACCACAGTGCCTGGCACCCGGCTGCGGCGGCAGGTACCAGCGCTATCCACGCCGAGGTGGACCAATGCGGCAAAGTGGAGCCGCGCCCCGACAGATAGGTAAGCAACAGCAGCGCGGGCAGGCCAAAGCACAGGCTGAAGGCCACCGGCGACAAGCGGCGACCAGGCGCACCACCCGCCCGCAACCGCAATGCCACCACCACGCCCACCAACAGCAATACGCCGTAGCCCAAAATTTGCACCACACCAAACGCCATGACCCGGCTTACCCGCCAGTCGGCCGTGCCCGCGGCGTGGCCAAACTGGTAGGCGAACGAGATCCAGTCGTGCGTCGCGTTCCACAGGATGACCGGGCTGATCAGCAAGCCTGCCAGCGCTACCGCCAACCAAGTACCACGACGGACCAGTAAACGCGGCCCATGCGACAGCAGCAACGCCAGCACAGCACCCAGCCCAATGAGGATGGCCGTGTATTTCGATAAACCTGCCAGCCCCAGGCACGCACCTAGCCCCAGCCAGAGCGGCAAGCGTTGCAACTGGCGGGCATCGCACAACTGCCAGCAAAAGTACATGCTGGCGCAAGCGATGGGCATGAGCAGGGTGTCGGGCACCAGCGCCACGCCGAGCAGGTGAGGGATGGGGCTTAAGGCCCACAGCAGCAGGGCGATCAGCGGGGCACTGGGTGCGGTTGGCGATGCATCTGTCTGCGGGTACAAGGCCGCCGTCACCCCCATCACACCCACCGCGCCCAGCAGCCAACTGGTCATGGGCACCACACGCATGAGCAGGTCGCTACCGCCCAATGCGTCCCAGGGCCATTGCAACCAGCCGACCAGCGGCGGGTGGTCAAAATAACTCCAGGCGATGTGGGTTGAATACAGGGTGTACTGCGTCTCATCGGGTGACAGGTGAAACGACGTGGCCAGCAACAGGTGAACCAGCGCGACCATCGCCAGTAGCCAGCGCACCCGGCGATCTTGGAGCAACGGCATCATGCGGTTAGGCCGTCTTGACTTTGGCAGGGCCTTTGACCACAGCTTTGGGTTTGGGTTTGACCCACACCAGCCAGGCCGTGGCACCGTAGTTCCACACCGTGCCCACCACAATGCCCGCCAGCGCCGACACCAACCACGAGGCCGTGCTGCCATCCGTGCCGTGGATGTACGCGGCCACGCCCACGTTGGCCACCGCGCCCACGCTGCATGCGGCCATGAACTTCAGCAACCCGCCGAAAATGCCCCAGCCCTTGAGCTGCTGGTCGCGGTAGGTAAGCGCATTGTTCAGGAAGAAATTACCCACCATCGCCACCATCACCGCGATGGTTTGCGCAGCTACAAAACTGTTGCCAGGCCAGCTTAAAGCCGCGCGCAACACGGCCAGGTGCACCAGCACGCCAAACGAGCCAATGGCGGCGAACGACACCAGGCGCGACGGCACCCAGCGGCCGATGGTCTTGTCGGCCAGCAGCATGAGGTAGTCCCAGGCGACACGGTTATCGAGCTTGCTCTCGCCCGCGTGGCGATTGCGAAACTGGTAAGGCAGCTCTTTCACACGCAGCGGTGTAGGCGATGACACCACCAAGTCCACCAAAATCTTGAAGCCAATGCTGGACAGGCCGTACACCGCGCCTTCAAACGCGGTGCGTTTGATCATGAAAAAACCGCTCATCGGGTCGTTGAGCTTCAGGCCCAGCAGGCGCTGGCTCAGCCGGGTGGCCAGGGTGCTGATTTTCTGACGCGAGCTGTCCCAGCCTTCAGCGCCGCCACCTTCCATGTAGCGGGTGCCGACGACCAAATCATAGGCTTCAACAGCTTTATTCTTGTTGTCTTGGAGGACAGCCAACATCTTGGGCAGCAGGGTTTCGTCGTGCTGCAAGTCGGCATCCATCACCGCGATGCAAGGCGCGCCGGTGGCCAGCATGCCCTCCACGCAGGCGCTGGACAAACCCCGTCGGCCGACGCGGCGCAGGCAGCGCACGCGCGGGTCGGATCGAGAAATGTCGTGCAGGCGGGCGGCCGTGCCGTCGGGCGAGTCGTCATCGACAAAGATCACTTCCCAACTGATGCCTGCCAGCACTGTGTTAAGCCGACGCAGCATTTCTTCGACATTGCCCAACTCTTTGAAGGTGGGGATGATCACCGCCAGTTCAGTCGGCTTGGGCGCCGCTGCGGGTGCACCACCGGGGGAGTTAAGGATGTAGCGGGACACGGCCATAAAAGGAGAGAAATAGGAAAAATTGAATGCTATCCAAAAAATAGCAACATATTCAATATCTACGGGGACAAACGCTCATTTTTTCTGTCGTCTTGCAGTGGCGCGGCACGGGAGGCTAGCGGAGCGGCCCCCGTTTCACCGGCGCGGCTGCGAGACTGCCTGGCAGCGCGTGATTGCGAGATGCGTTTGCTCGATTTGCCCTGTTTCCAGCTCAAAAACCGCCATGTCACCACGCCCAGGTAGCCAATGACGATCAGGGCCAGCAAGCCGTAGGCATAGGGCTTGATGTCGTCAATGAGCTGCTCCATCGCCAGACTGGAGGCCAACTGGTCGCGGCGGCGCTGCTCTTCGGTGGTCAGCGGCCCCACGGGCCCCAGAATCAGCGGCGCGAGGGGCGGCGGGGCGGCAGAGTCATCGCTCTCGCGCTTTTTGGGAATGACGGCATCCAGTTCACGCACCACTTGCACCACCTCGGAGTTGACCACGCCCTTGTGAAGGGGCTTGATGAAATCGCGAATCTTGTTGGCCCACTCGCTGCCCCAGTCGTCAAGGGGTTCAGCGCCCGCTTTGGCACCAGCGGCGACCGCACCGGGATTGGCGATGATGGCAGCGGGTTTTTTAGCATCAGGCGCCTGGCCGGGTTTGTCGAAATTGGCCAGGTGATCGTTCAGGAGGCGGGCTTCGGCCGACAAGTCTTTGGACAAATCCCTGGTTGAGTTGTCCAACGGCGTTTTTTCCAGCGCCGCCGACCAGTTACCTGTGGCAGCGCCCGTGTTGATATCAACCGCCTGCCCGCTCGTCACCTCAGACCAGGCCGGGGGAGGTACGGTGGCCAGGGCCAAAACGGTGGCGGCTAGGGTGAGGTGAAGTTTCATGGTAATCAAAGTCCACTCCATTTTAAGGGTGGCATCGGCTTTCTGGCATTATGAGGATTCCCGTTGCACGCGACGCTTTCGTCCATGGCACAAGGCCAAACCCCCATGATTCCACTCTCAGTCCTCGACCTCTCCCCCATTCTGGAGGGCAGCACGGCGGCCCAATCCTTCAAAAATTCGCTTGATCTGGCTCAACATGCTGAAGCCTGGGGCTTTAACCGCTACTGGCTGGCCGAACACCACGGCATGCCGGGCATTGCCAGCGCGGCCACCGCCGTTTTGGTGGGACACGTTGCGGGCGGCACCAAAACGATTCGGGTGGGCGCAGGCGGCATCATGCTGCCCAACCATTCGCCGCTGGTGATTGCCGAGCAGTTTGGCACGCTCGAATCGCTCTATCCCGGCCGCATTGACTTGGGGCTGGGCCGCGCGCCCGGCTCTGACCAAGTCACTGCCCGCGCCCTGCGGCGCAATCTGAGCAGTGACTCCGACGAGTTTCCGCAGGACGTGGTGGAGTTAATGGATTTCTTCTCTGAAGTGCCCCAGCAAGCCGTGCGTGCTGTGCCGGGCACGGCGCGCACTGGCTGGCGCGGCGCAGCCGAGAAATAGTCACGCAGCTC
>JANOLC010000327.1:0-2805 GCA_031419575.1 Burkholderiales bacterium
CCACGGCCATTTGCCGGGCAGACTGGGCCAGCGCCTCTTGCGCTGCCATCTGCCGCGAGTGCTGCTGGGCCAACAGCAAAGCCCGATCAAGCCCGAGGATGGGCACAGGTGCAAGGGTGACTGCTGGTGTGGGCAAGGGCATTCCCAACCCCAGTCCCAACCCTAAGGCGAGCACCAAATTGCATAGCGCAACAGGGCCGCAGCGCCCCCCCGTAAAGCGTGAGGTAAACATATATTTCCTGACCAACAAGTACCGAAAAATCGGCGAAATGGCCTGCAAGCTTACGGCTTTGCAGACGTACCACGGGCGTGGGAGTCAGGAAATGGGTGGTTTAAAACCTGTGGCACGTTCGGCGTTGGTAAAGCTGACGCTGGTAATCACCTGCGCAGCCTGAGGCAGAGGCACAGCCCGCAAAGGCATAGTGGGGTAGCCCGTGACCAGCGCCATGCAAAGCTGGCAGGTAGTGCAGCCGTAGCTCACCTTCACCTGCAAAGAGTCATCGTCGGGTGCCTGAGCCTGCTGCATTTGCATAGGGCATTCGGCAGACATCACTGTCTTGACTGCGAAATACTGTAGGGCACCAGCGCCCAAATCAAGCCCACGAGTGACTACATTTTGGATAGCGGCTAACTGCTGCAACGCCATCGACACCGTCATCGCGTCAGATGTCCAGCCGCGCGCAGGCAACAGGGCGATCATGAGGATGAGAATTATGTGGCGCATTGTGTGAAGAATAGCTTAGTGTCAAAGTTCCACCAACCAAAACACGCAACTCAATTGACTTTGATGAACCGCAAAGACTATCCCAAGTGGGTATGGCGTGGCGGCTTTGGCTCAGTCTCCATGGCTGCCAGCCCCAGCAGAATGCCGCAATCGTCGACTGCATGCGCCGTTTCGCAGCGCTGGCGCAAGACGCTCAATTGTGTTTTAAGTAATACCAGCTCTTGAATACGTTCGTCCACATGGGCAATATGTTCATCGAACACGGAGTTGATGGCACCGCAGTCATCAGCGGGTTGATCGGCCAAGCGCAACAGGGTGTGAATCTCTTCATGGCTCATATCCAGCGCGCGGCAATTGCGGATGAAGCGCAAGCGCTCCAAGTGGTCAGCGCCATAAACCCTGAAGTTGCCTGACGTGCGCGCGGGCTCGGGCAACAAGCCTTCTTTTTCGTAATAACGCACGGTCTCAACCGAGCATTGGGCCACTTGCGCCAGTTCGCCGATTTTCATAGGGATTTTGAAAAAATGATTTGACTCTATAGTAACTTCAGGTTGTGTAATCAAACAAATCCATTTGAAACGCACGCCATGACAACCCCAAAAATACACGATCACGTCGCCCATGATCACGAACATGCCACACACGACCACAGTCACTCAGCCTGCTGCGGCCCAACCAACCAGCCTGCATTGGCCCCGCTCGATCAGACCAAAGCGCCGGGCGGCAGCGTTCACACGCCCATTCGTATCATGCAGATGGATTGCCCTACCGAAGAAGGACTGATCCGCAAAAAGCTGGGTGGCATGACCGGCGTGTCAGGCATGGAATTCAACCTGATGCAACGCGTGCTAACGGTGACCCATGAACCGAAAGCCATTGAACCTATTCTGGAAGCGGTGCGATCCTTGGGCTTCACACCACAGATTGCCAATGCGTCCGCAGACCAGGCCGAACCAACACCAGAACCGGCCAAGCCCTGGTGGCCCCTGGCGCTCGCCGGGGTGGCAGCCATCGCATCCGAAGCCGTGCAATGGGCTGGTTTACCGACGTGGCTGGTAGCCCTGCTGGCACTGGTGGCGGTGCTGTTAAGTGGCATCACAACCTATAAAAAAGGCGGGATTGCCTTGCGCAACGGCAACCTCAACATCAACGCGCTGATGAGCATCGCCGTCACGGGAGCGCTGCTGTTGGGTCAATGGCCAGAAGCAGCAATGGTGATGGTGCTGTTCACCATTGCCGAATTGATTGAGGCCAAATCACTGGATCGCGCCCGTAATGCCATTAAAGGCTTGATGCAACTGACCCCAGAACGCGCCACTGTCTTGCAGGCCGATGGCAATTGGCTTGAAGTAGCCGCCAAAACAGTGGCCTTGGGTGCTCACATCCGCATCAAGCCTGGTGAGCGCATCGCGCTGGACGGCAAGATCACTAGCGGGCGTTCTGCCATCAACCAAGCCCCCATCACCGGTGAAAGCTTGCCGGTGGACAAAGCCGAGGGCGACCCCGTCTTCGCAGGCACCATCAACGAATCGGGCTCATTTGACTATGCGGTGACGGCCACGGCGGGTGACAGCACCCTGGCGCGCATCAACCACGCGGTTGAAGAAGCCCAAGGCGAGCGCGCACCCACGCAGCGTTTTGTCGATCAGTTTGCGCGCATTTACACCCCCGTGGTGTTTGCCATCGCCGTGGGTGTCGCGGTGTTGCCGCCGCTTTTCATGGGCGGGGAGTGGTGGGCCTGGGTCTACAAAGCGCTGGTCTTGCTAGTGATTGCCTGCCCGTGTGCGCTGGTCATTTCCACCCCCGTCACCATCGTGAGTGGCCTGGCCGCTGCGGCGCGCATGGGCATTCTGGTGAAGGGCGGTGTTTACCTTGAAGAAGGGCGAAAACTGATGTGGATTGCGCTGGACAAGACCGGCACCCTCACCCACGGCAAACCCGCACAAACCGACTTCACCGTGCTGAATGGCAGCACTGAGGCACAGGTTCGCAGCTTGGCGGCCAGCCTGGCCAGCCGCTCCGACCACCCCGTGTCACGCGCTGTGACCGACGCCGCAAAGCGGGATGCCATCCCCCTGCTC
>JANOLC010000328.1:0-3543 GCA_031419575.1 Burkholderiales bacterium
GCGGCTGTAGCTCAGTTGGATAGAGTACTTGGCTACGAACCAAGGGGTCGTGGGTTCAATTCCTGCCAGCCGCACCATAACAAAAGTGTTATAGAACAACAGCTTAGAGATCAAAAGTCTCTAGGCTGTTTTTCTTTGTGCGTTTGGTTTTTGTGAGTTCATGCCGTCTGGTCACCGTTCGGTCACCGTTAGCCGCTGGCAGTCATGGAGCGGCATTGGACGTTTCTGGACTTGAGATCGATGATTTCTCAGACTCTCCGACTCCACCAATCCATTTTTCTGTGCGCAGTTCATTTGCAATCGCACACCTATGATGTGTCGTACCACCGTTTTTCAGGTGCCACATCATGACAAATTCTTCGACAAAGGCTCCGATGGTAGATAAGGAGTCCCCCCTTACTCAGCGTAGCTATCACGTAGTAACCAAGTTTGGAAACTACTTTTTCAGGGTGCGCAACCCGTACATGCTCGTGACATTTCTCGCGGCGATCTCAGCCTTGCTCGTTCAGGTGTTCAACTTGCCGCGACTGATATTGATGGTAAGCGGGTGGCGAAGTCATCTTGCTGGCCTGCGTAATTCTTAGGAGCATCGTGTCCACTTCAACTCAGGTGGACACATGCACACTCCAGAAATTCAAATGCCGCACTCGGGTCGTCGGCGCGGGCGCTACAGCAATGACTTCAAAAGCCAAGTGGTCGCAGCTTGTCTTGCGCCAGGAGTCTCAACGGCGGCAATCGCGCTATCCAACGGCCTCAACGCCAACCTGGTTCGTCGCTGGGTGGTTGAGTCTTCACCGCGCAGCGACTCTGGGCGAACAAAGACCTCCAAAGCGTTGGCACCAGTCCATGGCAACCCAGGCTTCGTACCCGTGCGATTTGACCCCGTGTCACCAGCATCCAACACGCTCTCAGCTGATATCCGCATCGAACTCCAGCACGGCGCCACCACCGTACACATTCACTGGCCCCTACAGGCGTCCAGCCAATGCGCCCAGTGGCTGCGCGAGGTGCTGGCATGATCCGCATTGATGCTGTGTGGCTTGCCACACAGCCGCTGGACATGCGAAGCGGCTTTGACTCCTGCCTGGCACGCGTCATCACCGTCTTCGGCGCAGCCCACCCCCAAACCGCCTACCTCTTTGCCAACCAACGTGCCAACCGCATGAAGGTGCTGGTGCATGATGGCATTGGTTTTTGGCTGGCCGCCAGGCGGCTGCACCAAGGACACTTTGTCTGGCCAAACTCGGCCGACCAAACGCAAGTATCTTTGACTCGCCCACAACTGGATGCGCTGGTGCTGGGTTTGCCGTGGAGTCGCATCGGCGATGGCGGAATTATCACGGTCGTGTGATGGTTTTTTTGAGGTGAATGTCGAATATCAATACCTCGCAAACGATCAGCTACCCCAGGTGATGCAATGTTGAGTTGCTATCCTTTTTGAGTCAATTGGGGCATGCGCCAATAGCAAGAAATACCCCGAACGGACACACTACCAGGCATGGTCGTAGCCCTTGAATCTCTCCCCGGTTTGAATGCAGAACAACTGCGCGAACTGGTCGGGGAGCTGGTTGCCAAGCTGGCCCAGCAAAGCCAGATCATCACCGCCAAAGACAGCGACATCCTGTACCGCCAGGCCAAGATCGACAAACTCACCCACGAGCTGGTCACGCTCAAGCGCTGGAAGTTCGGACGCTCAAGCGAGCAGCTCAATGGGATGCAGATTAGCTTGATCGAAGAGACGATTGACGCCGACATCGCAGCCATTGAAGTAGAACTCAAAGCACTGGCACCTGTTGCCAAGACCGAATCCGCACCCCGCCAGCAACCCAAACGTACTGCGCTTCCTGCGGGCCTTGCCCGCGTGGACATCCATCACGAACCCGACGCCACCACCTGTCAATGCGGCTGCCAATTGAAGCGCATCGGCCAAGATGTATCCGAGAAGCTGGACTACACACCGGGCGTGTTCACGGTGGAGCAGCATATCCGTGGCAAGTGGGCCTGTGCTGACTGTGAAACCCTGACTCAAGCACCGGTGCCAGCCCAGATCAGTGACAAAGGCATCCCCACTGCAGGCTTGCTGGCCCAGGTGCTGGTGGCCAAATTCAGCGATCACTTGCCGCTGTACCGCCAGGAACACATTTTTGGCCGCGCGGGTGTGGCGCTGCCACGCTCGACCCTGGCCCAATGGGTGGGCATCTGTGGCGTGCAATTGCAGCCGTTGGTCGATGCGCTCAAAGCACAGATTCTCAGCCACTCGGTTGTGCATGCCGACGAAACGCCGGTACAGATGCTCAAACCGGGCAACAAAAAGACACACCGGGCTTACCTTTGGGCGTATGCGCCGGGAGCCTTTGAAGATTTGAAGGCGGTGGTCTACGATTTTTGCGAATCTCGGGCGGGTGAGCATTGCAGAACATTCCTGGGCGAATGGAGAGGCAGTCTGGTGTGCGACGATTACGCGGGCTACAAAGCGGGATTTGCAAGTGGCATCACGGAGGCGGGATGCATGGCGCACTCAAGGCGTAAGTTCTTTGACCTGCATGTCAGCAGCAAGAGTCAGATTGCCGGGCAGGCGTGCGCGTACATCAGTCAACTCTATGACGTGGAGCGTGAGGTCAAACACCTCAGCGCCGATGAGCGCCTGCAAATCCGCCAAGCCAAGTCCAAACCACTGGCGAACGCATTCAACGAGTGGATGCTGTTGCAGCGCCAAAGAATCACGGACGGCTCGGCGACTGCCAAGGCACTCGATTACAGCCTCAAGCGCTGGGGGGCACTGACACAGTTTTTGGATGACGGGCAATTGCCGATCGATAACAACTGGATCGAGAATCAGATTCGCCCGATTGCCATTGGTAGAAACAACTGGTTATTCGCTGGCTCCTTGCGTGCGGGACAGCGCTCGGCTGCGGTGATGAGTTTGATTCAGAGCGCCAAGCTCAACGGGCATGATCCGTATGCTTACCTCAAAGATGTGCTGGCTCGCCTGCCTACGCACAAGAACAGCCAGATCGAAGAATTGTTGCCGCATCGCTGGCAGTCGACCCCAGCGTAACTGCGACTCTGTGCCATCACGGCACCTGTGCGTCAACCTGTGTTGGCCACCCGCTTACGAAAATCAGGCCTACAGGGCGTTTTGAGGCATTGCAGCTGCGGACGCATGGACTTCGGGGTGATCGCGGCTCCTGGGTCGTTTTGACGGGCCGGTCTGACGAAGACCTTCGGGCGTTCAAAACAGGCTAAGCCCCCGTATTCATTGGGTTTTCCCCATTTATAGACGTCAGTCGGGCAAATTGCGAAATTTGGCAATTTGAGCGAACTCCCACGGTCGCGTGGAAGTTCGGCGTCAGACGTGGGAGTTTGGTAAGTGGCTGATCTATATAGGATTTACAGGCAAAACCACCAGTAGCTGAAAAATCGAACTCCCACCCTATTTGCCTACAATTTGGGCAGAACTTCCACGTTAACTCCCACGTTCTGGCCATAAAAAAAGCCCCTTAAAAGGGGCTTTTTCATGCTCAAAAAAACGCAGCTACAAAG
>JANOLC010000329.1:0-33042 GCA_031419575.1 Burkholderiales bacterium
GGCACCGTGCCTTTGGGCGAAGCCGCCAGCAACTCGGCTGGGTTATGCCTCAATGCCACTTCTTGAAGCTGCACCGATACCCCCGCAGAGCAAAGGGCCATGCGGGCGCGGATGGCGTAGGGACACCGCCTGAACGAGTACAAAACTGGCAGAGGAAGGGTGGTCATGTCACTGGCGCGAACCGCATTGGAGTGGGGATGAATTCATTCAGGGCCATGGGGGGCGTATTACCCGTCCAAATCAGCATGTTTTGCACCAACGCCACGGGAATCGTCATGCTTTTATTTGCCATGGGGGCCTGGTGCTTTAAAAGCTCGCGTCAAGGTGGAAGGGCTCGAGCGGTTAGAACAATCGGAGTGGCTGGAATGGCTATAAATTGGGCTGAATTTGCAATGCCTGACCACACAATCTTAACTACCATAAAAACATGTACCTTGTATTTTCGCCTCGCTCACGGCGGTCTATGACGACATACCTGGGCGCCTTCGTGGACAAGTCCTTGCCCAAATTCGCGCTGAAAGTGTTGTGACGGAGTTACATTTTTAAAACCCATTAACCTTCGTTTGAAGCCATGAATATTCCACAAACTTCCATCCCCGCTTCGCTCAGTCAAGTCACCCTGATGATGAGCCCGCGCATTCGCCGTTCACCGTTTTACGAGGCCACTGTGCGTGATGGGGTGACGCATTTCACGGTTTATAACAAGATGCTGATGCCGACCTCGTTTGGCAATCTGGCGGCTGAACTGCATCGGTTGATGCACGGCGTGGCCATGTGGGACGTGGCGGTAGAGCGGCAGGTTGAAGTATCTGGCCCGGATGCAGATCGGCTGGTTCAACACTTGAGTGCCCGCGACTTGTCAAAGATGGTGGTGGGGCAGGGAAAGTATGTTGCGATGTGTGATCACCAAGGGCGGATTTTGAATGACCCGGTGCTGCTCAAGCTGTCTGATCGGTACTGGTTCTCATTGGCTGACAGCGACATGTTGTTGTGGGTTCGGGCCGTGGCCGGCGAGGGTGGTTTCGATGTGAACGTGTGTGAGCCCGATGTATCTCCATTGGCGATTCAGGGCCCCAGAGCCGAGGACGTTGTGGCTTTGCTATTTGGCGAGTCCATTCGCAAAATCAAGTTTTTTGGGTGTGTTGAGACCAGTCTTGAGGATATTCCCGTGGTTATTTGTCGCTCCGGCTGGAGCAAGCAGGGCGGGTTTGAGCTCTTCCTGCGCGACGGCAGCAAAGGAGATCAACTTTGGGCGCTGGTCAAGACTGCGGGTCAGGCCTTCGGCATTGGACCCGGCAGCCCCAATCATATTGAGCGAGTTGAAAGTGGCTTGTTGTCTTGGGGTGGCGACACCACACCTGACAGCAACCCGTTTGAGGCCAACATGGGCAAATACGTCGACGTGGATACCCCAGTCAATTACATCGGCAAAGCGGCCTTGCAGCGGATTGCCGCTGAAGGACCCCAACGCTTGTTCGTCGGGCTGATTCTGGATGGTAATGCCCCCTCGGCGTGGCCATTGATTGAGCGAGTTCCTGTGATGGCCAGCGGTAAAGTCGTTGGAACCCTGTCCGCCGTTGTTTACTCGCCAAGATTGGGCCGCACCATCGGGCTGGCACAAATTGACCGTCAAACGGTGGATTCAGGCACACCACTGCTCGTGCAGGCACCCAATGGAGTGCAAGGCGCCGTGCTGTCGCCACTGCCCTTTGTTTGAGGCAGATTCATCTGTTTAAAAGAGGCGGCAGACAAAAAGGGCGACTACTTGCGGTAAATTAAGTTCTGGCAATATACTGGTTATTTAATCAGTATTCATGGGAAACCCTTTACCTGTGCCATTCGCCAAAGAGCTACCTTCCGTCTGGCGGGCCGATGAACTGGCACGTCCGGTGGGTGCTGTGGTGGCCACCGGGCACGCCGTGCTGGACGCCCAGTTGCCTGCGGGCGGCTGGCCGATTGGCTCGATGGTGGAGGTTTTGCAGGCCCACAGTGGGCAAGGCGAATGGCGTCTGTTGTTGCCTGGGTTGGTCCGCACGGCAGACGGCCCCTTGGTGCTGGTGGGTGCACCTCATGTGCCGTTTGGGCCGGGGCTGGTCGGCCAGGGCCTGAGCCCGCAGCGGCTGCTGTGCATCAATACCGCCGCGCCCGCTACCCGCCTGTGGGCCACCGAGCAGGCGCTGCGCTGCAAGGAGGTGGTGGCCGTGCTGGCCTGGCTGCCGCAAGTGCGGGCCGACCAGTTGCGACGCCTGCAAATCGCCGCCGCTGAGCACGCCAAGCTGTTGTTTGTAATGCGTCCGGCGCAGGCGCAAAGCGAGCCCTCTCCCGCCGTGCTGCGGCTGTTGCTGTCCCTGCAGGCTGGCAGCGACGCGCTGATGCTGCACATCTTGAAGCGGCGCGGCCCGCCGTTAGAGCAACCGCTGGTGCTGCCTGCTCGGGCTGCGCGCTTGTCAGCACTGCTGACCTTGAGCCGGGAGCGTGGCGTGGGGCTTGGTCAAACCGATAAGAGGCTTGTTTCCACTGCCGATTTCACGGCCACCTCCAAAGCTGACTCTGCGGCCGCCTCCACGGTCATTCCGATTCACGTGCTCAAACGACAAGACCATGCACTGGATCGCATTGCAGCTGCAGCCTGAAGCGTTGGCCGATGCCCTGCATGATGGCTTGCCCGGTGCCCTGGCAGACCCGCTCACCGCCCTGGGTTGGTGGGCTTTGCAGTTCACCCCCAAAGTGGCGCGCGCGGGGTTGGATCAAGCGCAAGACCTGCTGGTTTTGGAGGTGTTGGCCAGCGAGCGACTGTTTGGAGGGCGGCAACAGCTTCTACAGCAAATGTTTGAGATAAATAAGCCTGTAGTCCCCGTCAAGTATGCACGGGGCGCTACTTCTTTAATAGCAATAGCCAGACTGAAATCACTCCAATCCTTACCCGCCAGCCAGCCTAATGACCTGTCGCTTGCCACACTGGCAGCCGCCCACCCCCACCTGCCCACGCTGGCGCGCATCGGTTGCACCCACTGGGGACACTTGCGTGCGCTGCCGCGTGGCGGCGTGGTACGGCGCTTTGGCGCAGATTTGCTGGATGCGCTGGACTGCGCCTATGGCCTCAAACCCGAGCTGTACCCCTGGTTGGTGTTGCCCGAGGTATTTGAGGCCCAACTGGAGTTGCTCGCCCAGGTTGAGACTGCACCCGCCCTGATGTTCGGCGCACGCCGCCTGCTCAACCAGTTGCAGGCCTGGCTGCAAATGCGCCAGTGCGGCGTTCTGGCGTTAGAGCTGGGCTGGACCATGGACGCGCGGCGCAACACGGCCACCACCGGGGAACTGGTGGTACGCACGGCACAGCCCACGCTGGACATGGCCCACCTGCAACGCCTGCTGTCTGAAAACTTGGCCCGCATCACGCTGCCTGCCCCCGTGTTATCCCTGCACTTGCGCACGCTGGAAACTGGCAAGCTGGGAAATCAAAGCCTCAGTTTGCTGCCCGACGCGCAGCGTCCTGGCGACAGCCTGCACCACCTGTTAGAGCGTCTGAGTGCCCGGCTGGGGCCAGAGAACGTGTTGCACTGCGAAGCCCACGCGGATCACCGGCCCGAGCACATGCAGGTGTGGCAACCCATCTCATCCACTTCTAAATTAGTAGCAAACTATTTATATTTAACGGGGACTTCAGGCCTAAATGATGCACAAATCAGGAAAAAAAAGTCAGCAAAGCCGTCAAAAACCACAGAGTCGGCCGGCGACGCGCTGTATCCCACCTGGCTGCTGGCCCGGCCCCTGAAGTTGGCCGTGCATCACAACACGCCCGTCTATCAAGGCCCGCTGACCCTGCTGGCGGGGCCGCAGCGGCTGGAGGCCGGATGGTGGAGCGCTACGACGGCCCTGCGCGACTACTTTCTGGCGCATAGCGAGCAGATGGGGCTGCTGTGGATTTACCGGGAGCGGTTGACGGCGGCGCCAAAGCCACAGGCGCAGTCCAGCGGGCAGAGCGAGGCTGGCTCGGGACCGGACTGGTATTTGCATGGCTTGTTTGGATAGCAAGGTGGAGACAGCGTGCATGACCATTGCCCCCGCCTACGCCGAGCTGCATTGCCTCACCAACTTTAGCTTCCAGCGCGGTGCCTCGCACGCGGAGGAGCTGGTGGCGCGTGCCCACGCACTGGGCTACGCGGCGCTGGCCATCACGGATGAATGCTCGGTGGCGGGTGTGGTGCGCGCGCATGTGGCGGCCAAAAAGTGGGGCTTGAAGTTGCTGCCGGGGGCCGAGTTCATCTTCCCCGATGGTTTCAAGCTCATCGCTTTACCGCACAACCTGGTGGGCTGGGGCAACCTGTGTGAATTCATCACCGCAGCGCGGCGTGCGGCCCCCAAAGGCGCGTATGAACTGAGCTGGGAACACAGCGATTTTGACCTGCTGGATGCGTGTGAAATTTTGTTGACGCCACCCCGAGTTGCTATTAATTTTGAAGCGATATATGCCCGCTGCATGCGGACTTCGGTCTTGTTTGGCACCAGACTTTGGCTGGCAGTTGAGTTGTTGCACAGTTTGGACGATGACCTTTGGCTGCACACCCTGACGCGTGTGTCTGTGCTGTTGGACGTGCCACTGGTGGCGGCGGGCAACGTACACATGCATGTGCGTTCGCGCAAGCCGCTGCAGGATGTGATCACGGCGGTGCGCCTGGGCCGTTCGGTGGCTGAGTGCGGTTATGAATTGCAGGCCAATGCCGAGGCCCACCTGCGAGCACGCCAGCGGCTCGCTGCTATTTACCCACTCGAGTTGCTGGCCAACACGCTGGCCGTGGCCGCGCGCTGTAGTTTCAGCCTGGATGAGCTGCGTTACCAGTACCCGGTGGAAACCGTGTTGCCGGGCCTGAGTCCCGCGCAGACCCTGCGGCATTTCACGGATGAAGGTGCGCTGGAGCGTTACCCGACAGGTATGCCAGGGAAGGTGCAGCAGCAGGTGGCGAACGAGCTGGCGCTGATCACCGAGTTGAAGTACGAGATGTACTTTTTGACGGTGTTTGACATCGTGCATTTCGCTCGCAGCATCGGCATCCTGTGCCAGGGCCGCGGTTCGGCGGCCAATTCGGCTGTGTGTTACTGCCTGGGTATTACCGAGGTCAATCCGGTCGACGGCAACCTGCTTTTTGCGCGGTTCATCTCCAGAGAGCGCAACGAGCCGCCCGACATCGACGTGGACTTTGAACACGACCGGCGTGAAGAGGTCATCCAGTACATCTATCAAAAATATGGCCGTGAGCGTGCTGCGATTGCGGCCACCGTGGTCACCTACCGGCCCCGCAGCGCCATCCGTGATGTGGGCAAGGCGCTGGGCGTGGCGGACGACCTGATCGACCGCTTTGCCAAGGAGCATTTCTGGTTTGATGGCGGCGTGATGCACGAGCATGCGTTGACCGAATGGTTATCCGTTCGCCCTGAGCTCAACCCGAACGCAAGCAACACAACGTTTGTTCATAGCCGTGACAACATTCAGCAATGGCTGGAGCTCACCAAACAGTTGCTGGGTTTCCCCCGTCACCTGAGCCAGCATGTGGGTGGCTTCGTGTTGACGCAGGGAAAACTCACGCGCCTGGTGCCGGTGGAGAACGCGAGTATGGTCGATCGGTCCATCATCCAGTGGGACAAGGACGATCTCGATGCGGTGGGCCTGCTCAAGGTCGATGTGCTGGCCCTGGGCATGCTCAGTGCCATCCGCCGCTGCCTGGAACTGGTCGGCCAGCAGCGCGGCACCACGATGCGCATGCAGGACGTTCCCCGGGAAGACAAAGCCACTTACGACATGATCTGCGCCGCCGACACCGTGGGCGTGTTCCAGATCGAAAGCCGCGCACAGATGAGCATGTTGCCGCGCCTCAAACCCCGCGAGTTTTACGACCTGGTGGTCGAGGTGGCCATTGTGCGCCCCGGCCCCATTCAGGGTGGCATGGTGCACCCTTACCTCAAGGCCCGACAGGATCGTGAGAATGTGAAGTACCCCAGCGATGCATTGAAACAGGCGCTGGAGCGTACCCTGGGCATTCCGATTTTTCAGGAGCAGGTGATGCAGATCGCCATCCTGGCGGCTGACTTTTCACCGGGTGAGGCCGATGAGCTGCGCCGCTCCATGGCCGCGTGGAAACGCTCAGGCGGTGTGCACAAGTTTCACGACCGGCTGGTGCTTCAGATGGTCAAAAACGGCTACCAGCCTGAGTTTGCCGAGAACATCTTCAAGCAAATCCTGGGCTTTGGTGAATATGGGTTTCCTGAAAGCCACGCCGCCAGTTTTGCGCAACTGGCCTACGTGAGCAGCTGGCTCAAATGCCATGAGCCCGCCTGTTTCTTGACCGCCCTGCTCAACTCACAACCCATGGGGTTCTATCCTGCCCCGCAACTTGTCTACGACGCCAAACGCCATGGTGTGGAAGTGCGCGCCGTGGATGTCATGCGCAGCGGCTGGGACTGCACGCTGGAGCCCCTTGTCGGAATCAGCCAAGCCCCTGTCCGTCTTGGCTTCAATCTGGTCTCCGGCCTGAACCAGTCTGCCGCAGAGCGCATCGTCACTGCGCGAGCAGAAGCCCCCTTCACCAGCACCGAAGACCTGGCCCTGCGCGCCGCCCTCGCCGCTGGTGACCTCAAAGCCCTGGCCAGTGCCGACGCCCTGGCCGCACTCTCTGGTCACCGCCGCCAGCAGGTGTGGGACGCATCAGCCCTCAAACCCGCCCCACCCCTGCTCAGAAGCGTGCCAGTCCATGAAGTGCCCCTGCTGCTGGATGCCGCCAGCGAAGTCGAGGAGGTGGGGTTTGACTACGCCTCTATCGGTCTTACCTTGCGCCGTCACCCGCTGGCCATTCTGCGCGAACCCTTGACCCGCATGAAGCTGCTCACCGCCGCCCAGATGCACGACCTCCCCCATGGCCGGCGGGTGCGCGCCTGTGGCATCGTCACCGCGCGCCAGCAGCCGCCCACCGCCAAGGGCGTGGTCTTCATCACCTTGGAGGACGAAACCGGCACCGTGAACGTGATTGTGTGGAAGCGCCAGCGCGAAAAACAGCGCGAGCAAGTGCTCAAGTCACGCCTACTGGCGGTGGTGGGGGTGTGGCAGCGCAATACGGAAGATGCAGAAGAAGATAAAGCGAATCCTTCGGGGAAGCACCAGGGTGAAGTCCGCCACCTGATCGCTCACCACCTGATTGACCTTAGCCACCTGTTGGGTGAACTGGCGACCCAGAGCCGGGAGTTTCATTGACGGGAGTATTGATAATTTTGCTTCTAATTAAATAGCAAACGATTGAATATCAACGGGGACTTTCGGCCAATTTCATATCCATCAAGGCCGTGGAAACCGCGCCCGCCGCTCCAGATCATCCAGGTCAATGTGGTTGCGCATGTACTGCTGGCTGGCATCCACCATAGGCTGATGGTCCCAGCTGGTGAGCTTGCCTTGGGTCAGCGCGCCGTCTACAAACCGGCGGCGGCGCTGGCTGGCCAGCACCTGGGCGTGCAAGGTGGGCATGTCCCAGCGTTTGGCAGTCTCAGCCAGGAAGTCGTTCAACAAGGCTTGGTGTTCGGGGGTAATTGACGTCGTGGTCGAGTTAGCCAGGTTGTTCAGTTCATCCGGGTCATTCGCCAGGTTGAACAGCAGGCACGGATCCTGGGTGGAGTAGATGAATTTGAAGTCGCCCCGGCGAATCATGATCAAGGGAGCATTGGTGCCTTCGGCGGTGTATTCGCCAATCACTTCATCGTGCCCGCCCGTGCCTTGCAGGTGAGGCAGGAGCGACCGGCCATCCAGCGGCAGTGAGGCGTCCAGGCTGCCCCCTGCCAGTGCCACAAAGGTGGGCAACAGGTCGATGGTGGAGACACTGGCCGCCACCTTCTGCGCGGCAAAACGGCCCGGTGCATGGATCACCAGGGGCACGCGCGCCGCCATCTCAAACCAGTGCATCTTGTACCAAAGGCCACGTTCACCCAGCATGTCGCCATGGTCGCCCGAGAACACAATAATGGTGTCGTCCCCCAGGCCGCAGTCGTTCAGCGTTTTGACGAGTTTGCCAATGTTGGCATCGATGTAGCTGCACGCGCCAAAGTAGGCGCGACGCGCGCGTTTAATCGCCTCGGGCGGCATGGTCTGGCCCCACAGGTCAATCACTTTCAGGATACGTTGCGACTGCGGGTCTTGGCTGTCCTGCGCGATGAAATTGCGTGGCATGGGCACGTCATCGTCGTTGTACAAATTCCAGAACTCGGCCGGAATGGTGTATGGGTCGTGCGGGTGCGTCATGGACACCGTCAGGCAAAACGGCTGGTCCGGCGTGTTGCGCACATGGTCAAACAAATACTGGCTGGCCTTGAACACCACCTCGTCGTCAAAGTCGAGCTGGTTGGTGCGCACACACGGCCCGGCCTGCAAGACCGAGGACATGTTGTGGTACCAGCTGGCGCGCACGTCGGGTTCGTCCCAGTTCACGGCCCAGCCGTAGTCGGCCGGATAGATGTCACTGGTCAGGCGCTCTTCATACCCATGCAACTGGTCAGGGCCACAAAAATGCATCTTGCCCGACAGGGCGGTGCGGTAACCCAGGCGGCGCAGGTAGTGGGCGTAGGTGGGCACATCAGCCGCAAAATCGGCGGCGTTGTCATAGGCACCAATTTTGGACGGCAACTGGCCACTGACCAGGCTAAAGCGCGACGGCGCGCACAGCGGGCTGTTGCAGTAGGCCGAGTCAAACACCACACCACTGGCCGCCAGGGCGTTCAAATGCGGCATCTTGATGATTGATGCGGCATCGTGCAGGGGCAGCAGAGGTGCGGCCATCTGGTCGGCCATGATGAACAGGATGTTGGGTTGTTTGGCACGTGGGGCAGTGGTCACGAAAGCTCCTGTTTTGAGGGAATGGCAACGATTCAGTCGCTTCACTTTACACTTCGCTCCGCGTTTAACTTTCAATATGACGACCTCTCCATGACAACCTACGACCTCTACGCCATTGGCAACGCTTTGGTGGACTCTGAATACGAAGTAACGGACGCCCAGCTGCAAGCCATGGCCGTTGAAAAACGCCACATGACCTTGATTGATGCCGCCCGTCGGAGTGACTTGTTGGCGCATGTCAAAGACATCCATTCGCGCCGCAGTGGCGGTGGCTCAGCGGGCAACACCGTGGTGGCCCTGGCACAACTGGGTGGCAAAGCGTTTTATGCCTGCCGCGTGGCCAATGACGAGCTGGGTGCGTTTTACGCCAAAGACTTGCGCGCCAATGGCGTGGGCAGTAATCTGCAGGATGCCCCTTTGGCCGACCCCTCTTCAGTGGCCACCGGTGAATGCATGGTGATGGTCACGCCCGACACCGAGCGCAGCATGAGCACGTTTTTGGGAGCCACCGCCGAGCTGGACTACCACGCACTGCGCGCCGATGTGATTCGCCAGGCGAAGGTCTATTACATGGAAGGCTACCTGGCGGCTCAGCCCAATGCACTTGATGCCGCGCTTAAAGGCCGTGCCATCGCACGAGAGGCGGGCGTCAAGCTGGCTTCGACCTTAAGCGACATGAGCATGATTAACTTCTGTCGCCCTGGCCTGGAGGCTATTTTGGGCGATGGTTTGGATTATTTGTTTTGCAACGAAGAAGAAGCCCAGACCTGGTGTGGCACCCAGGACATGGACGCCATCTACAAACAGGTGAGCCAATTGGCGACCGTGGTGTGCCTGACGCGCAGCGCCAAAGGCTGCGTTGTGCTGGAAGGCGGGCAACAAACGGCGGTGCCCGCAGCGCAGGTCAAAGCCGTGGATACCAACGGTGCGGGCGACATGTTTGCTGGGGCGTTCTTATACGCAGTCACTCAAGGCCACAGCCACGCTGATGCGGCGTGGTTGGCCAATCAGTCTGCCGGGCAGGTGGTGAGCCAATATGGCAACCGGTTGACGCTGGACGCGATGCGGCAGATCAAGCTGCGGTTTGAGCAGTACATCAAGCCTCACTCCGCTTGAAACTGGCTGGCATTTTTGCCCTTGAACGGCGCGTAAAACGCCTTAATTCGAATCATGTCGGCATCAATGTCCCCGCTGGGGTGAAACACCGGCCCCAGCCCGCTGATCTTTTTCTCAAAGTCCATATAGGCCATCACGATGGGAACCTGCGCCCCCACGGCGATGTAATAAAAGCCGGTTTTCCAGAAGCGGGTGTTGCTGCGGGTGCCTTCGGGAGGCACGACCAGTTGTAGCGGGCCGTCGGCTTGTTGAATGGCTTCGATGGAGGCGGCGACCAGGTTGCTGGACTTCGCGGGTCACGGGGATGCCGCCCAGCCACATCATGAGGCCGCGAAATGGGGGCTTGAAAATTTGCTCTTTGCCCATCCAGTAAATGTGCAGGCGCAGGCTGAAGGCCACCATCAGCGTGTAGGGCAAGTCCCAGTTGCTGGTGTGGGGCGCAGCAATGAACACGCTCTTGTCGCAGTTGGGGGGCAGGCTTCCCAGCACCTTCCAGCCGGTGAGTTTGAGGAGGCTGACGGAGAGCACGCGCAATACGGTGTTGACGATGGGGGTGTCGAAAATAGTGCGGTGCATGGCGTGTGGAAACGGTGCCGCTGAAGGCGAAGGTGGGAGGGGGGCAGTGGGTCGCAGGTTAGACTTGATTTGCCATCTGCTCAGTCTGAAGGGCCGCCTGATGCCGCGCTGGTTGTGGAATTGTCGTCTTAAAAATGAGGATTTTAAATCTCGATATGGTGATGAACGTCAATGAGTTGTTGGGCCAGGAATGGGTCACGCTGCAAAACAATTTCGAACAATATGAACGCAGCGCCCTGGCCCTCAAGGGATGCAGCTTGGTGATTTGTTTTGCGGGATTGCTCATGGCACTGGATGCCAATTTGATGGCTGCTGTGATGCTGGTGTGCTGGTTGCAAGAAGGTATTTTCCGAACCTTTCAGTCGCGGCTGGGGCATCGAATTTTGAAGATCGAGTCGCTGATTGCGCAGGGCGCGTTGTCGTCATCAGCCCCCTTGCCATTTCAGCTTCATTCCGAATGGCTGGCTACGCGCCGAAGTGGTGTGGCTTTGTTGCAAGAGTACGCCGCCAGCGCCTGTAGGCCTACGGTGGCTTACCCGCATGGTTTGTTTTTTGTGGGCTTTTTGATTCTGGGGCTGTGGTGACCACTCGGGCGACGAATGCGCTGCAGCGCGCTGGCTTGGGGCTGCTGGCCTGCTTGCTGCTGCTGGGCGTGGATTTTGCGCAGCGCGATGTCGTGCCCGCTGCTGCACGCGCAGCGCAGTTTCAATTGCCTGCGACCACACCCGTCAATTTGGTGCTCAAAGCCCACGGCCTCTTGCCCATGCCTGCCAACACGCCCGCTGCCCACGCCAGCAACTTGCTGGCCATGCCTGTCACATATCCCGCATCGGTCATGGCATTCTGGTTCGCCGGAAGCCGCGAAAGCGCACCGGATGTGCAAATCGCGCACTCCCGGTTTGACCGCGCCACTAAAACCTGGACACCCGCGCGTTTTGTCGTCAACCGCCATGCGGTGGGCGATCAACTGGGCTTTGGCCTGCGCCGCTTGGGCAACCCGGTGGCGTGGTTGGACGCGCGTGGCAAGATTCATTTGTTTGTGGTGGCCACCGGCTTGGGCGGTTGGGCGGCTGGGCGCATCGTGCATCTGGTTCAGAAAGACTCAGCCAGCGGTGCCGATCCGCTGTCACCACTGTCATTTATGCCCGTGCGGGTGTTGCCGCTGTCCTGGTTGTGGAACACCAGTTTTCTGGCCCGCGCAACCCCTATGTCGCTGGCTGACGGTGGCATGGTGTTGCCGGTTTATTTTGAGCTGGGGCGCAAATACCCCGTGGCTCTGCGGTTTGATGCGCAGGGTGAATTCAAAGGCATGACGCGAATCTCATCACGTTCCAACTTGCTGCAACCCACTTTGGTCCCGATGGGCGAATCCAATTGGCTGGCACTGATGCGGGACAACCGCCTGGCTGGCAATGTGGCGGTGGCGCAGACGTTAGACGGTGGGCAAACCTGGCATGACTTGCCCAAACTGGCGCTGATCAACCCCGATGCGTCCATTGTTGGGCTGACCCTGAGCCCGCAGCAGCACGTGCTGGCACACAACTCATCACCGGGCAGCCGAAGGGTGTTGGACTTGAGCCAATCGGCCAACGGACGGGACTGGACGCTGTTGCACACCCTGGCACAAGGGGGCGACATTGCCGAGTTCTCTTACCCCGCGATGGCATGGGCAGAGGGCAATTTGTGGGTAAGCTACACCGACCACCGCCACGTGATTGCCTGGCAGCGGTTTGCGGATGGGGGAGCGCCGTGAGGACTATTTTTCATCCATGAACGGGGCTGAACTTTTGCTGGCGTTGACGACCACCACCACGCCCGCTTTGCCGGGGGGTGGGTTGTTGGGTCTGGCTTTGCCTGTGATGTGGGCCCTTGTGCTGACGGGCTGTGTGTGTGCGCTGGGCCCCCGGTTACCGTACCGCTGTCGGCTGGGGCTGACGGTGCTGGTGGCAGCGTGGGCGTTGATCCCGGGGTCGCACTCCATCACCTATTGGCTGGGTCTGGCGTTTCAGATGCCAAGCCTGATGACAGGGCTGATTTGTGCCGGATGGCTGGTCGCGGGGCTGACCCGATGGAGACCATTTAAAGCATCCCGGCTGGGACTGGACCGAGTCGGGCTTATTGGCATCGCTCTGGGTTGGCTGTTAATGCTGGACACGCTGGCTCTCATGCCATGGTCAATCTACTCGCTGGGCTTTGGCATGGCGGCGCTGGCGCTGGTGTCAGCCTTCGTCGTGCTGCTTTGGGTCTTGACGGGCGGCAATGCCCATTGGATTCATTGGAACCATGGTTTGGCGTTGACTGTTGCTGTGCTGGCCTTGTTCGTGGTGACCCGCCTGCCTACAGGCAATCTGTGGGATGCATTGATTGACCCCTGGCTGTGGGTGTTTTTGCAGGTGGTCTGGCTGCGCCGGCTTTGGCGTCAACGCCGGGCTTGATAAAACTCAGCGCTTTACCAACAACCACTCACGTGTGAACAGCCAGGTGTGCGCATACCAAAGGTTGGCCCGCGTGACGTCCCCACTTTTGTGGCGCTCTTTCACCACCCAGCGTGTGGCAACCACCTCGCAATCAGGCAGGCACGCCGGGGAAGTTTCAGTGGAGGCTGAAGGGCCCCACACTACCGCGTCATGCGTTTCCAAAAGCTGGGTGAGCTTTGGCGCAGAGTCGTTGCTGTCCGTTATGACAGCCATGTCAAAGGGCTCGAAGTGATTGCCGGGCAACAAAAACTGAAACCGCTCGTATTGCCCCCGAAAGTTGCTGGGTACTGCGATGCGGGCGTTGTTGAAGCGGGCTGCGACATCTGCGCTAAAACGACCAGACGGGCCGTCCAGCGGGGCCACCGTCAGGTTGAAGCAGGCATAGAAACCCAGGCAGGCCGCCACCACGCCAACCCCTGTGAATCGGGTTTTGAGAAGCCCCGCCAGCGTGGCCAGTGCCCCCACGATCGCAAAAGCCATCACCCAGCCCAGCTCTAAACCCGAGGCAATCCCCAAATCATGTGCGACCCACGCAATGCGTCCCAAGGTCAGCGTGGCGATACCCGTCAAAACATAGGAGGTCAAAAACCAGCCGCGCGGGATTCGCTCCCACACCAGTGCCATCACGATGGCCAGTGCGGGCATGGCGGGAATCACGTAGCGGGCCGAGCGCTGGCTGGGAATGCTGAACACCACCAGCCACACGGCCAGCCAGGCCAACAAAATCCAGAGGTGTGCGGGGATGGGATTTTTTATTGTGTGGATTTTTGAGAGGGAGGGTGTCTTCAGACTTCTCAGCCCCACCCAGGTCAGGCCAGGCACCAAAAAAGCCAGCAAACCCGCATTCTGCATGTAGGCCAGGGCCTGCGCCCACAGGCTGGCATCTCCCCCGTAAAGTGCCTCGTGCCAATAGCCCTTTTTGTCGGACATCTTGCCTGCGTTTTCACCAATGACGAACTCCTGCCACACGGCAACCGGGTCAGGGTCCAGCACAAACCACAGCCCAAAAATACCCAGGGCCAGCACCGCGCTGACAAACACACCGCCTGATACCTGAACTGCGCGCCGCCACGTCAACGCGGGCTCACTCAACAGCAGTGCACACCAGAACGCTGCGGCGGCGGGCGCGATCAGCGCGAACGATTTGTAGGCGGAGCCCAGCCCCCACGCGACCCCAAGCCCCAAAACAGATGCTACTGAAATAATAGCAATGTATTGATTATTGACGGGGACTTGAAGCACATTTGATACCAGAAATTGGGTAGAAACCTGTTTGGACGGCTGGTTTGAGCGGTTCTGGGCCAGTCGCACCCATAGCAACCCAAACAGCGGCAAGTCCAGCCAGAAGGTCTCTGGCGCGCTGGTCAGATAAGGGCGTCCGTAGCGAAAGGTGCAAAAAAAGCTCAAATAGACGCAGGCGGCAATCAGGGCGCTGCGCTGGCTGCGGGTGATGGCATGGGTGGTGTAGCCAACCGCAGCGGTGATCAGCCCGGTGTAAATCAGGCTTGGCAAGCGCAAGGCAAACAACGTCCAATGGTCGCCCCAGTTGCCCGCGACCATCGCCTGCCAGAACAACAACGGCGGCTTGGTGTTGCGCATGGCTTCGAACTCAGACGCCAGCGGCAGCCAGTGCCCCGTGGCAGCGGTGACGCGGGCGATGTGGGCATACACCAGCTCGTCGCCATTGGTGGGGATGTACTGGCCGCTGATCCCGAAAACGTAGACGGCGATGGCCAGTGCCAGCAAGACCCACCACAGCGCGACCGGCGCGTCGCGTGCGGTGTGATGGGCACCACTGCGGCCGGGCGCTGTCATGCCGATTTCATGCCGACATCACGGCTTGGGCCGAACCTTGAAGGTCCAGCGGTCGTTGGCCAAAAAATTGATGACGCTGGCCGCAATGATGGAAATCACGTTGGCCAGCCAGTCCACCATGTAGTGGGAGAGCCAAATCGTCACTACAAACTGGAAAGCCATGCCAAACCAGGAAGCCGCGCAATAGCGGCCAAACTGGATCGTCAGGCGTTCAGGCAGCGGTGCTTGAGGGGCGCCCAGATCCACCGCCAATGCGTCTTGACGATCGGCCCAAGTCCACAAACGGTTCCAGGTGAAGTTGCTTAACGTGGCGACAAAGATGGCCAGTACCAGCGATGCAGCCAACTGAACTTTGGGTGACGCCATCCCGCTGAAGATGTAGTTTTGGGCAATTTTCAAGACGGCGATATTCACCACCGTGCCGCTGGCCCCCACGATTCCAAATTTGATGTAGCGGAATTGATTGAGCCAGGCCAGCAGATTCAGGACCTGTTGCTGCAAAGTGACGGACGAATTCATACTGCCAGCGCTTTCAGGGCATCGGCCAGCACCGGGTCAGGCGCAATGCGCTTGAGGCACTGGTTGTCGCCGTCACAAAACGTTCTGCGGTGGTTGTAGGCGCTCAGGCAGGGCGAGCAGGCAATACCGGACTCATAGGTACTGGCACGTGGCCCCAGCGGGCCATACAGGCGCGCAGTTTCCGGCCCAAAAAAAGCAAAGGTGCGGATCGGTGTGAGGCTGGCGAAGTGGCCGGGGCCACCGTCGTTGGTAATGAGCAGCTGCGCGGCATGAAACAGCATCAGCAACTCGCGAATGCTGCGCGTGTAGCCGGTCAAATCGGCGCACCAGGGGCTGGCAATTTGGGTTGTCAGCTCTTTCGCCAGGCTGGCGTCCTCGCTCAGACCAATCAGACCGACGGCGTGACCGGCATCGCACAGGCCGCGTGCCACCCGGGCATAGTGTTCCATGGGCCAGGCGCGCTCGGGGAGCAGGCCTCCGCCGGCGTAGAGCAGGACAATTTTGCGGTCGGTCAGGTTGGGGTGGTCGGCCAGCAGCTTGTGTTGATAAGTTGCCAGCTCAGCGGCCGTGAAGTCCACGTTCAGTTCGGTTCGGGTGGGCTGCGGGCGAATGGCAGCCGCCTTGTTGCGCGGCACGCTGGTGTCCTCCAGCGCATCAACCAGCGACAAAAACTGCTGGGTGATGTGCTGATACGGGTTATACGGAATAGCGTGGTTGATGTAGCCACCCCGGTACAGACCTTCCTGCGTGTGCGGCGTGAAGCCCACCCGAATCGGCGCACCTACCAGGTACGCCATCAGGCTGCTGATGCGCGAGAACAGCTCGCAGTCGATGACCGCATCGAGCTTGAGCCCGCGCATGGTGCGCACAACGCGCCAGATATCCTGAATCAGCTCAATGCCCGAGCGGTCATTGAGCGAATGAAAATTGTCAGGGTGCGCCAACTGCAACAGTTTGGCCACCTCCTGGTTACGCTTGAGCTGCAGCACGTGCAGCGTGGCGGTCGGGTAGCGCTGGCGCAACGCCGCAAACATCGGGCCCGCCAGCACCATGCTGCCCATTTCGGACAACAGAATCACAAGAATGTTTTTGGGTTCAGCTGGCAGTGCCGAAGCGGGCTTGAGTCCACCCAACAACCGCGCCCAAATTGACACAACACCACACAGAAGCTGGCCTATCCAGCGGTCGATCCAGCGTTGTGTGTTGACATTCATCCGTTGAGTTTGCCGGCAGCTTTACAGACCCGCCGCCGCGCGCAAGGCCTGAACCTTGTCCGTGCGCTCCCAGGTGAACTCGGGCTCTTCACGGCCAAAGTGGCCATAGGCGGCAGTCTTCTCGTAGATAGGGCGCAGCAAGTCCAGCATCTGGATGATGCCTTTGGGGCGCAGATCAAAGATGTCACCCTTGGCCACGATGGCGGACAACTTGTCGTCCGAGATCACGCCCGTGCCTTCAGTGTAGACCGTGATGTTCATCGGCTGTGCCACGCCAATCGCATAGGCCACCTGAATCTGGCACTGACGCGCCAAACCAGCTGCCACGATGTTCTTGGCCACATAACGTGCGGCGTAGGCAGCAGAGCGGTCCACCTTGCTGGGGTCTTTGCCGCTGAACGCGCCACCACCGTGTGGGCAAGCGCCGCCGTAGGTGTCCACAATGATCTTGCGCCCGGTCAGGCCGCAGTCGCCTTGCGGGCCGCCGATGACGAAACGCCCGGTAGGGTTGATTAAATAACGGGTGTTGACCAGCCATTCCTTGGGTAATACGGGCTTGATGATTTCTTCAATGACCGCTTCAATGAAAGACGCCTTCATCTTGGTAGGCGACTCGCTCTGGCTGGGGTCGTGCTGGCTGGAGAGCACCACGGTATCAATGCTGTGGGGCTTTCCGTCCACATAACGCATGGTGACCTGGCTCTTGGCATCTGGGCGCAGGAAGGGCAGGCGGCCATCTTTGCGCAGTTGCGCCTGGCGCTCGACCAGGCGGTGTGCGTAGTAGATGGGCGCTGGCATCAGCTCGGGCGTCTCGTTGCAGGCGTAGCCAAACATCAGGCCCTGGTCACCGGCACCGATGTTCAGATGGTCGTCGCTGGCATGGTCTACGCCTTGCGCGATGTCATTGGATTGCTTGTCGTAGGCCACCAGCACGGCGCAGCCCTTGTAGTCGATGCCGTAGTCGGTGTTGTCGTAGCCAATGCGTTTGATGGTGTCGCGGGCCACCTGGATGTAGTCCACATGCGCGTTGGTGGTGATCTCACCTGCCAGTACCACCAGACCGGTGTTGCACAGAGTTTCAGCCGCCACGCGAGACTTGGGGTCTTGCTTGAAAATCGCGTCCAGAATCGCGTCAGAGATCTGGTCAGACACCTTGTCGGGGTGGCCTTCAGAGACGGATTCAGAGGTAAAGAGGAAATCGCTCGCCATTTAAATAAACTCCAATCAAAAGTTAAGTCAACCATTAATTTGCGTTGCTTTGGCTTCGGAGCTTCGGCGAACGCTTTAGCAGATTTGCCAAAATTTTGAAAAATTTGGCAAGGCACAATGGCGAACTTTCGAATCTTGAAAGATAGCCCTCGCACGTGTCGCCCTGCAAGTAGTTCCATAACTCAGCGACCCCCGTATTTTATCTGACTGATGAATTCCCTTTTTCGAATCTTCGCAATGCTTCCCCTGTGGCTGGTACACGGGCTGGGTTGGGCCTTGGGCTGGTTGGTCTTTCTGGCGTCGGGCGTTTACCGCAAGCGGTTTCTTGCCAATGCGATGCAAGCAGGCATAGCCCGGCGCAATAGGCTCACTGCTGTGGGCGAAGCGGGCAAGCTGGTCGCCGAATTGCCCCGCCTTTGGCTGGGCGATCCGTTGGCCGTGCAATGGGATGGGTTTGAGCACATTGACACGGCGCTGGCGACGGGGCATGGCATCATTTTTCTGACCCCACACCTAGGCTGTTTTGAAATAACCGCCCAAGCGTATGCGCAACGTTATGGCCAATCCAGCCAGCCCATGACCGTGTTGTACCGCCCACCGCGCCAGCGCTGGCTGCGCGAGATTGTGGCAAACGCCCGTCACCGGCCCGGGTTGGACACGGCCCCCACCACACTGGGTGGCGTCAAACAAATGCTCAAGGCCCTCAAACGGGGGCAGTCGTTGGGTCTGCTACCTGACCAAGTGCCACCAGTGGGCTTGGGGGTTTGGGTGCCATTTTTTGGACGCGATGCCTACACAATGACCCTCTCAGCCCGTTTGGCCCAGCAGTCTGGTGCCACCGTGTTGACAGCCTGGGGCGAGCGTTTGTCCTGGGGTCAGGGTTTTGCAGTGCATGTACGCCCCCTCGATGCGGCACTGCCCCCCAACCCGGTAGAGGCTGCCGTCGTCATCAACGCGGCAATGGAGCGTTTGATCATGGAATGCCCCGGCCAGTACCTGTGGGGTTATGCCCGCTTCAAGCAGCCGCGTGCTGAAGTGTGAGCACAAGCATGATCGAGACATGAAAAAGTTGAGTGTTTTCTTGAGCCACTGCGGCATTTTTTTCATGCAGGTTCTGGGACGCTTACCTCTGTCATGGGTGCGCGCTTTGGGCTGGATTTTGGGGTGGGTGCTGTACGCCGTTGCGGTGCCTCGGCGCAGGGTGGTCTGGATCAACCTGCGCTTGTGTTTCCCGCAATGGACCGCCGACAAAACCCGAACCGTGGCGACCCAAACCTTCGTTCACTTCGCACAAGCCTGGTTGGACCGTGGCTGGTTATGGCATGGCTCACAGACAACTGCCAGGAGGCGACTGCGCATCCACGGTGCGGTTCATGCGTTGGAGGGCGACGGTGCCGTCGTCATTTTTGCGCCCCATTTCGTTGGGTTGGATGCAGGTTGGACGGCGTTGACCCAGCAAATCCCGCGCCGCTTCACCACCATTTATTCGCACCAAGCCAACCCGGTGGTGGACGATTGGGTGTTTGCAGGACGCCAACGGTTTGGTGAGGCCACGCTATTTGATCGGTTGGCAGGCCCCAAGCCGGTGTTGACCGCTTTGCGCACCGGAGAGGCTTTGTATTTGCTGCCTGACATGAACTACGGCTTGCCCGAGTCCATTTTTGTGCCGTTTTATGGTATGCCTGCGGCGACGGTCACGTCACTGTCCCGCCTTGCCAAACTGGGCAAAGCCACGGTGGTCCCAGTGGTCACGCGCCTGACGCCCAGCGGTTACGACGTGGAGGTCATGCCCGCCTGGCGGGATGTGCCCAGCGATGACGTAGGTGCGGATACCCTCACCATGAACCAGCGGCTGGAAGGCTATGTGGACACCATGCCCAACCAGTACTACTGGGTTCACAAACGATTCAAAGACCAGCCGCCAGGGTCGCCGTCGGTCTATTGATTTTGGGGTGAGCCCAGTCCCACAGCAGCATCGACACATCGTCAATGCCGATGCGTTTGGGCGCTGAAAACAATCGCACTTCGCCGCCACCCGATTGCAGCTTCATGATGGACAGGGCCTTGATCTGCTCAGACTTGTTCAGCTTGTCGGCTTTGGTCAATACCACCAAAAACTTCAAGCCTTCGATCACGCGGGGGCGAATCACGTCCAGCAAAATTTCGTCCAACTCGGTCAATCCATGGCGCGGGTCGCACATCAGCACGATGGCTTTGAGGTTTTCGCGCGTCACCAGGTAATTGGCCATCACCTGCTGCCAGCGGATCTTGTCCTGCTTGGGCACAGAGGCGTAGCCATAACCCGGCAAATCGGCCAAAACTGCGTCGGTGATGCCCTGTTTGCCCAGCGTGAACAGGTTGATACTTTGGGTGCGTCCCGGTTTTTTGGACGCAAATGCCAACTGTTTTTGCTGTGTCAACGTATTGATACAGGTGGACTTGCCCGCGTTGGAGCGGCCCACAAAGGCGATCTCGGGAACCTCCAGCGCCGGCAAAAAATGCAGTTGAGGCGCAGTGGTCAGAAATTTGGCGGTGTGCAACCAGCCGGTAGCGACCAGCGCTTGCGCTTTGGTTTCTACCGGGGGGGACTGGGGTGCGCTGGGCGCAGAGGGCGTTGGGTTTGTATTGGTGGTCATTGCTACTTAAGGGGAAAACCCATATCGCCATTGTAGAATCATGCTGTTTTGCACCTCTGACCAGACACGATACGACACTCCTTATGAAGCTGCTTGCCCATCTGTTTACCCCCTTGCTGCTGGCTTCTGCCGTAGCCTTGACTTCTTATTCCGCCATCGCGCAAGAGGTCAAATCTGCTGCTCCCGCGGCTGAAGTCAAAGCCGAGGCCAAGCCTGCTGAAGCAAAAATCGCCAAACCAGACTTGACCAAAGGAGAGGCTAGCTACACGGCCGTTTGTGCCGCTTGCCACGCGGCAGATGGCAACTCTGGTACCCCTGCCAACCCCAAACTGGCGCAGCAGCACCCTGAATACCTGATCAAACAATTGCAGGAATTCAAATCCGGCAAGCGCAACAACGCCATCATGAAGGGTTTTGCCAGCACGTTGAGCGAAGACGACATGCGTAACATCGCGTACTGGGCCACTTCCAAGAAGGCCAAGCCCGGTTTTGCCAAAGAAAAAGAGCTGGTCACCCTGGGTGAACGTATTTACCGTGGTGGCATTGCCGACCGCCAAGTGCCAGCCTGTGCGGGTTGCCACAGCCCAAATGGCGCGGGCATTCCATCGCAATACCCACGCTTGAGCGGCCAGCACGCTGACTATGCGATTGCCCAGCTCACCGCGTTCAGGGACGGTGTTCGCAAGAACAGTCTGCAAATGTCGCAAGTGGCGGCCAAGTTGAATGACCGTGAGATCAAGGCCGTGGCCGATTACGTCGCCGGGCTGCGATAGGTCTTATTGCAAGGGATCTGTATCGCCAGGGAACTATTTCGGGGTTTTGACCCCCAAAAAAGGCGGACCAGTCTCTGATTGGTCCGCCTTTTTTTATTCCTGCCCTGCTTGTAAGAAATCGCTATCGATATCTACTAACAGGGAATATTTCAAAGGAGACTTCATGCTGATCAAAACAGGCAACGACGGTTTCATCCATTCGATCTCCAGTGAGATCACAAGCGCTGCGGCCTATCAGGGGCGGCGTGATGCCCTGAAGCTGATGGCGACTGGGGTTGCCGGTGTGGCGATGGCCTCTTGGGCTTCGCGTGAGGCGTTGGCGCAAGGCGTGGTGCCCCGGCCCGGCAAGCTGGCCGCCTTGGCCGGTGCGAAGTCCTCTGTCGCTGGCGCAGTCACCATGGAAAAGCTGACCGACTACAAAGATGCCAGCACCTACAACAACTTCTATGAATTTGGCACTGACAAAGCCGACCCCGGCAAAAACGCCCATACCCTGAAAACCACGCCGTGGACGGTTGAGGTGGAAGGCCTGGTCAAGAAACCTGCCAAGTACACGCTGGAAGACTTGCTCAAGCTCAGCGCGCAGGAAGAGCGCATCTACCGGCTGCGTTGCGTCGAGGGCTGGTCCATGGTGATTCCGTGGGTGGGTTATTCACTGTCCGAGCTCATTAAAAAGGTGGAGCCCACGGGTAGCGCCAAGTACGTGGAATTCATTACCCAGGTCGACTCCAAAACCATGCCGTTTGTCGGCTCTCGCGTTCTGGACTGGCCCTACGTGGAAGGACTTCGGCTGGATGAAGCCATGAACCCATTGACGCTTTTGACCTTTGGCATGTACGGCGAAGTGCTGCCGAACCAGAGCGGTGCACCCGTTCGTTTGGTGGTGCCGTGGAAATACGGCTTCAAAAGCGGCAAGAGTCTGGTCAAGATTCGCTTCACCGACAAAGAGCCCAAAACCGCCTGGAACAAGGCCGCAGCCAGCGAATACGGCTTCTATTCCAACGTCAACCCCGATGTGGACCACCCCCGCTGGAGCCAGGCGACCGAGCGTCGCATCGGTGAAGAGGGCGGTCTGTTTGCCAAAAAACGCAAGACGCTGATGTTCAACGGCTACGAAGCCCAGGTCGGCCAGTTGTATGCGGGCATGGACCTGAAAAAGAACTTCTGATGGATAGCGGCACCGCACCCGCCATGGCCACCGTGATCGCTACCAAGCTTGGTAAGGCCCTGCTGCGGCCTACAGCCAAACCGCTGCTGTTTGCGCTGTGCCTTCTGCCATTTGCGTGGTTGCTGTACGCGGCCCTTGCCAATCAGCTCGGGGCCAACCCGGCGGAAGCTTTGGTTCGGTCAACGGGCGACTGGACGCTGCGGTTCTTGTGCGTCGTGCTGGCGGTGACACCCCTTCGTGTGATGTTGAAAGTACCCGCGCTGGCCCGGTTTCGCCGGATGCTGGGGTTGTTTGTGTATTTTTATGTCGTGGTGCATCTGCTGAGCTACAGCTGGTTTGACATGGGTTTTGATGTGGGTGACATCGCCCGCGACATCATCAAGCGCCCGTTTATTCTGGTGGGGTTCAGTGCCTTTGTTTTGCTGACCCCGCTGGCGGCCACGTCGTTCAACCGGGCCATCAAGGTGCTGGGAGCTAGGCGCTGGCAGCTGCTGCACAAGCTGGTCTACGGCGTGGCGGTGTTGGGCATCCTTCACTTCTTCTGGATGCGGGCTGGCAAAAATAACTTTGCCGAGGTGCTGGTTTATGCCGCTATCCTCGCAGCCTTGCTGGGGTGGCGTTTGGTCGAGTTAATGAAGAAAAAGACCAGAAAGTCCCCGTCAAATATCAATAGTTCGCTATCAACTCGATAGCATCAATCTGACCGAGGTCTGGCCTTCAAGTCAGACCGCAAACGGCAACCGCTCGTTGCGAATCTGGTCAGCCAGGGTTTCGCGTTGGCGAATCACGTAGGCCTGGTCGCCATCCACCAGCACCTCTGTGGCGCGACCGCGTGAGTTGTAATTACTGGCCATGCTCATGCAGTAAGCCCCAGCGGACAACACCGCCAGCAAGTCCCCTGGCTGCACGGCCAGGTCGCGGTCATGGCCAATCCAGTCGCCACTCTCACAAATGGGGCCCACCACCTCCCAAGTGGTCGTGACATCGGCGCGCGGCTTGAGTGGGACGATGTTGTGGAAGGCCTGGTACATGGCGGGGCGAGGCAGGTCGTTCATGGCCGCGTCGATGATCAAAAAGTTTTTCTGCTCACCCGGTTTTAAATACAAGGCCTCGGTCAAGCACACCCCGGCGTTACCCACCAGCGAGCGGCCTGGTTCAATCATCAGTTGGCGCTGACCAAAGCCACGCGCGTCCAGCTTGGTCAGCATGGCAACCCACAAGGCATCGGCTTGGGGTGGCTCGTCACCGCTGTAGTTGATGCCCAGACCGCCGCCAAAGTCGATGTGGCGAACGGGGATGCCTGCGGCTTCAATGGCCTCGACCAAGTCCAGCATGCGGTCAACGGCATCCAGATACGGGTCGATTTGGGTGATTTGCGAGCCAATGTGGCAGTCAATGCCCATCACCTGCAGCCCGGCCAGCCCGGCTGCCCGCTGGTAGGTGTGCACCACGCGCTCATGAGCGACACCGAACTTGTTGCCTTTGAGGCCGGTGGAAATATAGGGGTGTGTCTTGGGGTCCACATTGGGGTTGACGCGAATGCTGACGGGTGCCCGTTTGCCGCACGACAAGGCGACTTCGTTAAGCACGTCCAGCTCCGGTTCGCTTTCCACATTGAAGCAACCAATGCCTACCTCCAGCGCGCGTTGCATCTCGTTTCTGGTTTTGCCGACGCCCGAGAAGATGATTTTGCGGGCATCAGCCCCAGCGGCCAGCACACGCTCCAACTCACCGCCCGACACGATATCAAAGCCGCAGCCCGCTTGCACAAATACCTGAATCACTCCGAGCGCCGGATTGGCTTTCATGGCGTAGCAAATCTGAACTTTGCGCCCGGCAAAACCGCGTTGGTAGGCGGCTAAGGCTGCCAGCATGGATGCTTTGGAATAGACAAACAAAGGCGTGCCGTGCTGTTGGGCCAGTCTTGCCAGCGGTAGTCGCTCTAAATGCAGTTGGTCACCTTGGTAGGCAATGTGGGGGTGGCCGGGCAAGTTTTGGGCGTTCATGGGGACATTCATGGGGCGTTCAGGGGATGTTCGCAGGCTGAGCAGCCGCAGAATTTCGCGTTGTAGTTGGAGTGACTTTAGAAGGCGGTGATGGGGTTGCCGATGTGCCGGGTTTAAGTGTTTGCGGCAAGGTGGCACGCTGGGCGGCGGCAGCTTCGGTGGGCAAATAAAGAGCTCCCGTTTGACCACAGGCGCTCAGAGTCGTCGCGCAAACCATCGCAAGGATTCGGAGACTGACTAAAATTTGACTAATTTGCAACATGTGGAAATTGTAATGACTGACCCTGAATTCATGGACCGTGCCGAGACAGCGCTTAAACGCATTGAGGCCTGTTGTGACCGCATCAACGACGAGAGTGATGTGGATGTGGACAACCAGCGCACGGGCGGCATGATCACGCTGGTGTTCAGCAACAAGAGCCAGATCGTCATCAACCTGCAAAAGCCGCTGCATGAAATCTGGCTGGCGGCGAAATCAGGGGGCTACCACTACAAATTTGATAGCAAAGAATGGCGTGATACCAAGGACTCCAGCGAGTTTTTTGCCCAGTTGACGCGCCAGGCGAGTGCGCAGGCCGGGTGTGAGCTTAGCTTTGCACTTTGATCAGTTCTTGAACAAGTCCATGATCTTTTTCTTCTCGTCACTCGGCGGCAGGGGTTGAACAGCGGGTGCGCCACTGGCTTCAGCTTCGGACTCCAGCCCCACACTTCTGATGCCTGCGCCTTTGGCGTACTCATCGTAAAACCACTCGCCACCCACGTTGACGACACCTTCCGGCGGGGTGGCCTCTTGCACGGGTACGCCTTTGAGCGCGTGCTCCATGAAGCTGATCCAAACCGGCAGACTCAAGCCACCACCGGTCTCGTTGCTGCCCATCTTGCGCGGCGTGTCGTAGCCAATCCACGTCACCGCCGCCAACGTCGGCTGGTAGCCGGCAAACCACGCATCCATGGAGTCATTGGTGGTGCCGGTTTTGCCGTGCAAGTCAGTGCGTTTGAGCGTGGCCTGCGCCTTGGCGGCAGTCCCGCAGCAGGCTACTTCGTGCAGCAGGCTGCCCATAATGAAGGCGTTGCGGGCATCGATGGTGCGCATGGACTCATTCAATACGGGTGCTTTGGTTTCCATCAAAATCTTGCCCCTCTGCTCGGTCACTTTGGTGATCAGCCAGGGATTGATACGGTAGCCACCGTTGGCAAAGACCGCATAGGCCGTCGCCATCTGCATGGGGGTCACAGAGCCTGCACCCAAGGCCATGGTCAGATAGGCGGGGTGTTTTTCTTCCTCAAAACCAAATCGCGTGATCCACTCCTGTGCGAATTGAGGCCCAACGGCCTGAAGAATCCGGATAGAAACCATATTTTTGGACTTGGCCAAACCCCGGCGCATGGACATGGGGCCTTCAAATTTGCCGTCGTAGTTTTTGGGCTCCCAAGGCTGACCGCCCGTCACCCCGGCACTGAAAAACAGGGGGGAATCGTTGATGACTGTGGCAGGTGTGAAGCCTTTTTCCAACGACGCAGAGTAGATGAAGGGTTTGAAACTGGAGCCGGGCTGCCGCCAAGCTTGGGTGACATGGTTGAACTTGTTTTTCCCAAAATCAAAGCCGCCGACCAAGGCCGTGATACCACCGGTGCGAGGGTCCAGTGCGACAAAGGCACCCTCAACTTCTGGAAGTTGGGTGATTTCCCAGGTGTTCTTGACGGTCTTGCTAACGCGGATGACTGCCCCACGCCGAATACGGATGTTGGCTGGAGCCTTGTCAGCCAAGCCTGACTGAGCTGGTTTCAAGCCCTCTCCGGTGATCTCAACGGATTCACCGCTCTGGCGGATCGCCCTAATTTTTTTGGCATCTGCCTCCAGCACCACTGCTGACATGACATCGCCGTTGTCAGGGTGCTCATCCAGAGCTTCGTCAATGGCGTCTTCGAGTTCTTGCGCACCTGTAGGCAGATCGACAAACTTTTCCGGGCCGCGGTAAATTTGACGGCGCTCAAAGTCCATGATGCCTCGACGCAAGGCTTTGTAGGCAACGTCCTGGTCAACCGCCTTGAGGGTGGTGTACACGTTGAGACCACGGGTATAGGTCTCATTGCCATATTGGACGAACATCAGTTGGCGCACAGTTTCGGCAACGTACTCTGCGTGCACTTTGGTGTTGTCAGAGCCCACTTTGACTCTAAGTTCTTGCCGCTTGGCCAGGTCCGCCTCCTGCGCGGTGATGAATTTGTTCTCCAGCATTCGGTCAATGATGTGCAATTGACGCGTTTTAGCTCTTTTAGGGTTGACGATGGGGTTGTAGGCTGAGGGGGCTTTGGGCAGGCCTGCAAGCATGGCAGCCTCGGCGATGGAGATGTCTTTCAAGGGTTTGTCGAAATAGGCCTCAGACGCTGCGGCAAAACCGTAAGCCCGGTTACCTAAAAATATCTGGTTCATGTAGATCTCAAGGATTTGATCCTTAGTCAGCATGTGCTCCAGTTTGAAGGTCAGCAAGACTTCATAAATCTTGCGCATGTAGTTTTTCTCGGACGAGAGGTAAACATTGCGGGCGACCTGCATGGTGATGGTTGAGGCACCTTGGCTTTTGGCCCGGCCCAAATTGGCCAAACCTGCGCGCACCATGCCCTTGTAAGACACACCACCATGTTCATAAAACTCGGAGTCCTCAATCGCCAAAACGGCATCAATCATCACTTTGGGGATGTCTTTGACGGGGGTCAAATTGCGTCGTTCTTCACCAAACTCACCAATCAAAATGCCTTCAGTCGAGAAAACCCGCAGTGGCAGAATAGGTCGGTAATCGGACAGGTCTGAAATGTCAGGCAAATTGGGAAACGCCACGGCCAGCGCAATCGCCACAATCATCAAAACGGACAACGCGCTGGCCAATGCAATGCCACCGGTCCAAAAGACCAGACGCGTTAAAAATCCTGTCAGGTCAGGCCTGACTTTTTTAACCGCTGGTGCTTTGGTCGCTGGCACTTTTGGGGCAAGCGGCGGGCTGTTTTCGTCAGGATTGGTGTTGGGAGGCATAAAGAAATCTGTGGAATACCGATAACATTATAAAAAGATGCGTATGTTCGCGGAGTTATCAAGCTTCAGGGGGGCTGAACTCGTTGCAGCGGCTTATCTATTGAGTGTCAGATTGTGTGTTTGGTGCGGTTGTTGGCGAGCTTAAAGCGTCTGCTTTTGACAACGCTTCAGGACCCGTAAAATGGAAAAAACCTTTGCGGGACAATGCGCTTACTGATAGCATTCAAGTGAAGTCTTAAGTTTCGCCGGTTCTCAATCGGCTCGTATCAGGGGATAGTTTTGATCTCATTGGGGTCGTTGTTCAGCCGCCAACCAGTGCCTATGCTGGGCTTGGATATCAGCTCGTCCAGTGTCAAACTGGTGGAGTTGAGCCGTGACAAGGCAGGCCAGCTGGTTCTGGATCGATGCGCCATCGAGCCCTTGGAGCGCGGGTGGATCACGGACGGAAACATTGAAAAATTCGATGAAGTGGCCGAGGCTGTGCGCCGCTTGGTGAAAAAAAGCGGCACCAAAACCAAAAACGTTGCCATGGCCTTGCCCCCATCGGCTGTCATCACCAAAAAAATCGTACTCCCCGGCGGCATGACAGACCAAGAGCTTGAAGTGCAAGTTGAAGCCGAGGCCAACCAATACATTCCTTTCCCGCTGGATGAGGTCAGTCTTGATTTCTGTGTGGTGGGACCTAGCGCTACCTCGGCCGGTGATGTTGACGTGTTAATTGCTGCGTCACGTCGCGAAAAAGTGCAAGATATTCAAGGCCTTGCAGAAGCAGCCGGTTTGAGGCCAGTTATTTTGGATGTGGAGTCCTACGCATCGCGCTTGGCAACCGCCCGTTTGATTGAAAACTTGCCCAACAAAGGCGTGAGCACTATCGTGGCTCTGTTTGAGGTGGGCGCCTTGACCACCAGCATGCAAGTCATTCGCGACGACGAGGTTTTGTACGATCGTGATCAAGCTTTTGGCGGTGCTCAGCTCACGCAATTGATCGTGCGGCACTATGGGTTTTCGCTGGAAGAGGCTGAGAGCAAAAAACGCAGCGGCGAGCTCCCTGATGACTATGAGTCCGGTGTGCTAAAACCCTTTGTTGAAAGTATGGTTCAAGAAATTGGCCGGGCTCTGCAGTTCTTCTTCACCAGCACCCCCCATAACAAAGTGGACTACATCATGCTGGCTGGTGGCTCTGCGGCCCTGCCGGGGCTGACTGAGGCGGTTTCGCTACAAACTACTTTCCCTTGTAACCTGGCTAACCCGTTTGAAGGCATGGAAATGGGTGACGGAGTTCGGCTGAAAAAAATGGCTCGCGAGGCGCCGTCTTACTTGACTTCTTGCGGACTGGCGTTGCGGAGGTTCCAGCAGTGATTCTGATTAACCTGCTCCCACATCGCGAAGTTGCGCGCAAGCTGCGTCGTGACCGTTTCAATTTGTCTCTGGGGGCTTCGGCTCTGGTGGGGGGGGTGATTGCGGGTGGCATTTTTCTTTGGTTTCAAAGTCAGATATCAGTCCAAAAAGACAAAAATCAGGTGCTGACTCGTGAGATCAAAGTTCTTGAAGGTCAAATCAAAGACATCGCTGGTTTGGAAACTGAGATTGCCGCCTTGCGTGCGCGTCAGCAGGCAGTAGAAGATTTGCAGGCCGATCGTAATCAACCGGTTCATCTAATGACCGAGTTGGTGAAGCAGTTGCCGGATGGGGTCTATATCGCTTCCATGCGCCAGGATAATCAATCTGTGGCCTTGCAGGGCGTTGCGCAATCCAATGAGCGGGTTTCCGAGTTGCTGCGCAATTTGGCCAACAACTCGCCTTGGTTCTCCAAGCCAGAGCTGGTTGAAATTGTGTCAAGCAGTGTCTCCGTTAGTGCGCGTGAGCAAAAAAGAGTGTCCAACTTCACTATTCGTGTGCGTTTGTTGCGCGCCAGTGAAGTGCAAAAGGCTGCTCAAGCGGCCTCCGCACCAGCTCTAATAACAGCGGTTGTTCAGGCCGTCCCGGCGTCGGGCCCCGTTAAGAAGTAGTGAGCAGCGTTATGGCCACCAAATCATTACCATCATTTGACTTCGCCGCGTTTCAGGAAAAGCTGGCAAGTCAGTTTAGAAACCTTGACCCCAAAGACCCTTCCATTTGGCCTGTAGTCCCCAGAAACTCCTTATTGATTTTGACGGGTGTGCTGGTTATTGTTGCCTTGTGGTTCGCATGGTTGACGGGGTCTGAGGCTGAGCTTGAAGCCGAAAAAGCGTCCGAGACAAAATTACGGGACGACTACAAAGTCAAGTTGGCCAAGGCTGTGAACCTTGATGTTCTCAAAAAGCAGCGGGAGCAGGTGCAGCAGTACGTGACCCAGCTTGAAAAACAACTCCCCAGTAAAGCGGAGATGGACGCACTTTTGTCTGATATCAACCAAGCCGGGTTGGGTAGAAGCCTTCAATTTGATTTGTTTCGGCCTGGGCAAATTGCAGTTAAAGATTACTACGCCGAGTTACCCATTTCGATTCGTGTGACGGGTCGGTACCATGATATGGGTGCTTTTGCGGCAGATATTGCTAATCTATCGCGAATCGTGACCCTGAACAACCTTAACCTGACACCAGGGCGTGACAACACCTTGGCGATGGACGCCACGGCCAAGACATTTCGCTACCTAGATTCGAATGAGGTCGCTGCCCAAAGTAAGGCAACTGCTGCCAAAGGGGTGAAAAAATGATCACCTTGCGTGGTATATCTTTGTTGCTTGGCGTTGCCCTGCTGGCTGGCTGCGGTGCGTCCAGTGAAGACGAGTTGCGCCAATGGATGAATGAACAAAAAGGGCAAATCAAACCCAAAATTGCACCGATTGCAGAGCCCAAACAATTTAAGCCAGAGACCTACGCCCAAGCTGGCGCATCGGAGCCCTTCAGTAAAGACAAGTTGACCCAAGCACTCAAAGGCGAGTCGACGCAAGCGGCTGCCAATGGCGCTTTGGTAGCGCCAGAGCTCGTCCGACGCAAAGAGGCATTGGAATCGTTCCCCTTGGACGGTATGTCTATGGTGGGGAGCCTCGTGAAGGCAGGGCAACCGATTGCATTGGTCAAAGTTGACAATCTTTTGTACCAGGTCCGTCCAGGAAACTACCTTGGTCAAAATTATGGACGCGTGTTGAAAATTGCCGAAACCGAAATCACGTTGCGTGAAATTGTGCAAGACGCTGTCGGCGAGTGGATTGAACGACCTGCGGCATTGCAGCTGCAAGAGAGATCAAAATGAAAAATCAAAACTTGAATGGGGCTGGACGCATGTGGCAACAGCTGTTTGTATTTGCATCTTTGCTGTGCGCCATGGTCACAGCCCAGGCGCAGACGGCCATTGAGGCGGTCTCGGGCTCAATTCAAGGCGGGTCTGAAGTCATCCGCATCGATTTGTCACAGGCTTTGACGGTTGTGCCCACTGGGTTTTCTATACAGTCACCAGCCAGAATTGCGCTTGACTTTCCCGGTGTGACGAACAGTATGGGACGCTCAACCATAGACATCAATCAAGGCAATTTGAAGTCCGTTGGCGTGGTTCAGGTTGGGGATCGTACGCGGGTCGTTCTCAACCTTAAGCAAGCAACCGCCTACAAGGCGCAATTGCAGGGCAAATCATTGTTGGTTGTGTTGGATGCCGTGGTTGGGGCTGCACCAGCCATGACGGCTGCGCCAACGTTTTCAGACAACCAAAATCGTGACACCTTGCCTCTGAAAGATCTTGACTTCCGACGTGGCGCGGAAGGTTCAGGTCGGATTATTGTTGCGCTGCCAAATAACCAAGTGGGCGTAGATATTCGGCAACAAGGGCAGACATTGGTCGTTGAATTTATGAAATCAACATTGCCCGAAGGCTTACGTCGTCGACTGGATGTTGCTGATTTTGGAACACCTGTTCAGTCAGTGACAACGTTCCAGACTGGGGACAGGGTTCGCATGGTCATTGAACCCAAAGGCGCTTGGGAACACAGTGCGTATCAAAGTGACGAGCAGTTTGTTATTGAAGTCAAACAGCAAAAAATTGATCCCACCAAATTAACCCAAGGTGTTGGTTTTACTGGTCAAAAGTTGTCGCTTAATTTCCAAAACATCGAGGTTCGATCTCTGTTACAAGTCATTGCGGATTTCACCAACTTCAATATTGTCACGTCCGACTCGGTGTCGGGTGCTGTGACGTTGCGGTTACAGGACGTGCCATGGGATCAAGCGCTTGAAATCATCCTGCAAGCCAAGGGACTCGGTGTCAAGAAGAGTGGAAACGTTTTGTGGATCGCACCGCGGGACGAAATTGCAGCCAAGGAAAAACTTGAGCGTGAGTCCAGTGTTGCTTTGGAAGGTCTTGAGCCTTTGCGGACGCAATCATTTCAAATGAACTACACAAAAGCAGTCGAAGTCGCGACTAGCCTTACCGGGGGGGGCGGTGCCGCTGGTGGTGCACGAATATTGAGCAGTCGCGGTAGCGTCATAGCGGAGGCGCGCACAAATCAGCTTTTTGTGACTGACGTATCGAGCAAACTTGAGCAAGTTCAACAACTGCTGACCAAGCTTGACGTCGCGGTGAGGCAAGTGTTGATTGAAGCTCGCATCGTTGAGGCTTCCGACACCTTTGGCAAATCGTTAGGCGTGAGGCTTGGTGGTGGCACAAATGGTGCAGTACCTTTGGCGACAGGTAATAACGGATCTGTGTTGAATGGTTCCCTAGGAGCAAGCTATACCGATGGTGCGTCCGGGACTACGTCAGGTAGTTTTGTCAACTTGCCAGCTGTTGGTCAAAACGGTTACAACCCGGCAAGTGTGGCACTTTCAATTTTCGGCGAGGCCGCTGGCAGGTTCTTGAATCTTGAGATCCAAGCCTTGGAAGCAGATGGTAAAGGCAAGGTAGTTTCAAGCCCCAGGGTCGTTACCGCCGATCAAGCCAAAGCTCTGATTGAGCAGGGTACGGAGCTTCCATATCAAGTGGCGACGTCGAGTGGTGCAACATCGATCGCGTTCCGCAAAGCCAACTTATCGCTTTCTGTGACGCCACAGATTACGCCTGAGGGTAATGTTATTTTGGACTTGGACATCAGCAAAGATACCGTAGGACAGGCAACCGCTGCTGGTTTTGCCATTGATACGAAACACATCAAGACCCAAGTCCTAGTCGAGAATGGTGGTACTGTTGTGATAGGCGGTATTTTTACATTGGATGAAACCGACAATGAAACGAGAGTTCCGGTCTTGGGTGAATTGCCTGTCGTAGGTAATTTGTTCAAAACAAGATCACGCACTTCTACGAAGCGTGAAATGCTGGTTTTCATTACTCCAAAAATGATTTCAGACAAAACTGGTGTGCGTTAAAAATTGGTGCCATCTGTTTTTTCTGAATCAGGCTCCAGCTATTTGATTGTTAGCCTAGTAGGATTGCCTGGGTCGGGTAAATCCACAGTCGGTCGCCAGCTTGCACGGAGAATTCAGCTTCCCTTTTTTGATTCTGACCATGCTATCGAAACACAGCTCGGTTGCTCCATTCGTGAGTATTTTGAGCGCGAAGGCGAAGATCGTTTTCGTGATGTCGAAGAATCGGTGATCAACGACCTGACGAGCAATCATCATGGGGTAGTTTCAACAGGTGGGGGTTCCGTTTTGCGTGCGGTAAAT